>VBKF01000211.1 GCA_005888095.1 Deltaproteobacteria bacterium
CGCGCGCTGGGTGGCCCGCATGCTCGAGCGTCCGAGCGCGAGGGAGACGAAGCCGTCGATGTGAGCGGTCACTCGAACCGCTTGCCGCCGAACACGACTCCCCGCCGCTCCGGCCCGAGGCCCGTCACCACGGCGGCCAGCACGAATACCGCCGCGGCCGTCATCGCCATCGACGTCGCGTAGCTGGTGCGCGCTGCGAACAGGGCCTCGAGGTACACGAGCAGGCTCGCGAGCAGCACGCCGCACTGGTAGGCGAACCCGGGCAGGAACCGCGCACGCCGTCCGGCGACAGCTCGGAGATGTGGGCCGGAATCACGCCCCACGCCCCCTGCACCATGAACTGCATCGCGACGGCGCCGCAGACGAGGAGCACGACCGACGGCGCAAACGCCCACACGGGGACGAGAGCGAGGCCACCGAGGAAGGCCGCGATCATGGCCGCCCGGCGGCCGAGGCGATCCGAGCCGAGTCCGAAGACGATGCCGCCCACGATCGCGCCGACCATCGACAGCGCTGTCAGCGCCGCACGCCCGGAAGGCGCGAACCCCCAGTCGCGCTGGAGGAAGGTCGGGTACATGTCCTGCGTCCCGTGCGACACCGCGTTGAGCGTCGCCATGAGGAGCGTGAGGTAGCAGAAGAGCCGCCAGTTGGCGGCGATCGCCCGGGCGAGCTCGGCCCAGCTCCCGTGCCGCGTCCGCTCCCAGACCTCCGACTCGCGCACGTTGGCGCGCACGTAGAGGGCGAGGAGCGCCGGGAGACCGCCGACGAAGAACATCGGGCGCCAGCCGAAGCGGGGAAAGACCAGGAAGTAGCAGAGCGCGGCGAGCAGGTAGCCCGCCGCGTAGCCTTCCTGGAGGAGCCCCGAGAGGACGCCCCGCAGCCGGGTGGGCGCCTTCTCCATGGCGAGCGACGCACCGACGCCCCACTCGCCGCCCATCCCGATGCCGAACAGGGCGCGCAGCACGAGGAAGCTCCGGTAGCCGGGGGCGAGGCCGGAGAGCACCTCGACGACCGAGTAGAAGACGAGGTCGATCATGAGCGGGAGGCGGCGCCCGTAGCGGTCGGCGAGGAGGCCGAAGAGGAGGGCGCCGACCGGGCGGAAGGCGAGCGTCAGGGTGATCGAGAGCGCGATGGCGGCGTCCGAGGTGTGGAACTCCTGCGCGATCGCGGTGAGGGCGAAGACGACGAGGAAGAAGTCGAACGCGTCGAGCGTCCAGCCGAGGAAGGAGGCGAGAATCGCGGCCCGGTGCCCGCCGGCGGCGTGGGGGTTGGCCGCGCCTGCGTTGGGACCCTTCCGCGCCGCTCGGCGCCCACGCCGGCGGCTCAACACGAGGTCACTCGCCGAGGTAGAGGGCGAGCGCTTCGCCGATTCTCGCCATTGCAGCGGCGGACGCAGCCCCGATCGACTCTTGCAGCCTGGACTTGCTCACCTGTCGGATACCCGGGATCACCGCGTAGGACGCCTTCATGCCCCCGAGCTCGACGCGAAGCCTGAGTGGCCAGATCTCTGGCGCCTGGGCGGACAGCGGGACGATCACCACTGAATCCAGACGCTCGTTCTGCATGGAGTTGGACACGACGATTCCCGGCCGAACCTTGCCCAGCTCGGGCGGCGCAGCCGCCCCGAGGTTGACCCAGTAGGCGCTTCCGCGCCTCACCGGCGTCTCCGCTTCGGCGGCCTTGCGAGATCCGCGCTGACCCACTCATCGAGCCAGGCGCGCTCATCGGGCGTTTCGCGCAGGAACTCGGCATAACGCTCCGCCGCCTCCGCCATCTTACGCCGCATCACCTCCTGCTGGAGGACCGTCCTGACGAAGGCCGAGAGGCTCTGCGACTGAGGCTTGGCGCGTTCGAGCTCCTTCAGCAGCTCGCCCTCTACCTTTATGGTAGTCGCCTTCATGCGAATCGAGTAGCAGCCGGACCCGCGTGATTCAAGGGCCCTCGCGAAGCTTCGGCTCCATTCCACGATCGACGAGCGCGTGCTTCTCTCGTTCGTCTGTGGATGGTAGAGGACGACAGCCCCGGAGCTGAGACGAACCATGGGGATGTACGACACCATCACCGTCTGGCCGCGCGACCGTACGCATTGTGCCGAAGGTCACGCGCTCGGCGACCTGCAGACGAAGAGCCTCGAGTGCCTGATGCACCGCTACGTCGTCTTCGACGGCGCGCTGTATCGCGTGGTCGAGCACGACCGAGAGACCGTCGTCGCCGCGGAGGGCGGAAGGCCGGTCATGCGACGGACGTCGCGCATGGAGGAAGAGAGGCGGACCACGACCCTCCTGGCGTACACGCACTGCCGCTCGTGCCGGCCGGTGCTCTACCTCGGTGGTCGCTCGGCATGGGCCGACGAGGTGAGCGAGCGCGACCCCTGGGCCGAGTGGCAACTCGAGCTCGTCGACGGGCGGCTCGTCGACCTGGTGCCGGTCAAGCTGGAGACGCGCGACGACATCCGCGCGGCGCTCCGCAAGGAGGGGCTGGAGGTGCTCGACGATGACGAGCGCCTGGCCCGGCTCCACTTCGCCCGCAGGTCTGAACCCGAGGCGAGGTAGGCGCCGGGCGCGGCGTGCGGCCGAGGACCCCATGACGACGATCCGGAGCGCGCGCGCCGACGACCTGCCGGCGGTCATCGACATCTACAACTACGAGGTGGAGCACGGCGTCGCCACCTTCGACACGGTGCCGTGGACGCTCGAGGAGCGGGCGCCCTGGTTCGCCGTCCATGCCTCGCCGCAGCACCCGCTGATCGTCGCCGAGGAGGATGGCCGCGTGCTGGGCTGGGGCAGCCTCTCCGCCTGGTCCGACCGCTGCGCGTACGCGCGGGCGGCGGAGGTCTCGGTCTACGTCCACCAGGACCACCGCGGGCGCGGCATCGGCCGCGCGCTGCTTGCCGAGCTGATCGCGCGCGGCCGCGCGGCGGGCCTCGGCGTCCTGCTGGCGCGCATCGAGAGCAGCGGCGGCGCGAGCCTCGCGCTCCACCGCGCCTTCGGCTTCCAGCCGATCGGCACCATGCGGCGGGTGGGCGAGAAGTCGGGCCGGCTGCTCGACGTCGAGCTGCTCGACCTGCACCTGGACACGCCGGACGCCCGCTGACCCTCCCCCTTGACTCCCGCGCGCGGCGCGGTCACTTACCCGCGCCGAGGAGGGCACACCATGGCGGTCGATCCGGACAAGCTCGAGCACTTCATGGGGAAGATCGTGGGCGACATGGGATCGGCGATCTCTGCCGCGCTGGTCGTGATCGGCGATCAACTGGGACTCTACAAGGCGATGGCTGGCGCGCGGCCGCTCACGCCCGCCGAGCTCGCCGCCCGCACCGGCACCGCCGAGCGCTACGTGCGCGAGTGGCTCTGTGCGCAAGCGGCCAGCGGCTACGTGGACTATGCCCCGGCCAGCGGACGCTTCAGCCTGAACGACGAGCAGGCGATGGTGTTCGCCGACGAGTCGAGCCCCGTCTTCGCGCAGGGCGGCTTCCAGATACTCACCGCGCTCTTCAAGGACGAGCCGAAGATCACCGCGGCCTTCCGGACCGGGAAGGGCGTCGGCTGGCACGAGCACGACCCGGCGCTCTTCGTCGGCACCGAGCGGTTCTTCCGTCCGAACTACAACGCCAACCTGACGACGTCGTGGATCCCCGCGCTCGAGGGCGTGGAGCAGAAGCTCCGGGCCGGGGCGCGCGTCGCGGACGTCGGCTGCGGCCTTGGCACGTCGACCATCATCATGGCGCGCGCGTACCCGCGCTCGACGTTCGTCGGCTTCGACTACCACGAGCCGTCGATCACCCGGGCACGCGCGGCGGCGGCCGGGGCGGGCGTGGGCGAGCGGGCCCGCTTCGAGGTGGCGCGCGCGCAGGACTATCCCGGCACGGGGTACGACCTGGTCGCGTTCTTCGACTGCCTGCACGATATGGGCGACCCGGTCGGCGCCGCCACCCACGTGCGCCGGTCGCTGGCGCCGGACGGCACCTGGATGCTGGTCGAGCCGTTCGCCGGCGACCGGGTCGAGGACAACCTGAACCCGATCGGGCGCGTTTTCTACTCGGCGTCGACGATGGTCTGCACGCCGGCGTCGCTCGCGCAGGAGGTGGGACTCGCGCTCGGGGCGCAGGCGGGCGAGAAGCGGCTCCGCGACGTGGTGACGGAGGCCGGCTTCACGCGCTTCCGGCGCGCGACCGCGACGCCGTTCAACCTCGTGCTCGAGGTCCGGCCCTAGCGGGCCGACTACGCGGAGAGCGAAGCGGGCGCCGGCGCGGGCGTGTCCCGCGCGCGAAGACCCTGGTTCGCCGGCGCCGGCCCGTCGGGCTTCGCGCGCAGCGCCCCGCCCTCCACCATCTTGCACTGGCCTTCGAAGAACGCGCCTTCCTGGACGACGAGGCTCGGGGTGGTGATGTTGCCCTGCACCCGGCTCGACGCGCGCAGCTCCACCCGCTGATGTGCGGTCACGTCGCCGGTCACCCGACCCTCGACGACGATCGCGGCGCCCGAGATGCTCGCCTTGACCAGCGCGCCGGGGCCGATGGTGAGCGTGTCCTGCGCGGAGATCTCGCCTTCGACCTGTCCCTCGATCCGTCCGGTTCCCTCGAACACCAGCTTGCCCGTGACCCGGGTCCCCTTCCCGAGGAACGCATCGATGCCCCCGGGGCCGGTGGACTGGCTCGCGCCCCGCTCCCGCTCGCCCATCGCAACCTCCTCCGGCGCGATCCCGCCGACCCGCATGCCGGATGCGGGGATCACGTCACGGTCCTTTGCAAACAGCCCCATGGAGATGGTGGCCGGAGACAGCAAGTTCGAGACCGGTCCAGCACGCCGAGCGAGCCCCGCGAATCGTGCCGGGCGCCGGCCGCCCGACCGCCGGGTCCGGCATTCCCCTGACACGACGGAACAGAAGGGTGCGGGCGCTCGCATCGCACACTGCGGACGCTCCATCCGCTGCGCACTCGGCCGCGCTACGGATTGTCGTGTCGAGCGCGTTCGAGCATCGCCCGCACGAGCTGCACGCTGACGTCCTTCTGCGCCGTATTGACGATCCACGCGGGCAGCAGGCCGCCGGCGTCGGTACGCACGGTGTACACGACCGCGGTGCCGCCGTCGGCCGCCGGCGCGAGCCTCCACCGGCCGACGCTGGTCCGCACGCGCACGTAGGCGCTGCTCTCGGGCGGCCCCTCGTCCGGGACGGCCACGCTGGCGACCTCGTAGACCCCCGTCTCGGCCGAGAACGTCCGCCTGATGCGGAGCGTGACGTCGCGGTCCTTCACCAGGGGGACGTGGATCTGCTCGTAGATGAGCCTCACGTCGCCGTCGTCGCGCAGGACGTCGAGCCGCTTCAGGTACGGCACGAACTCGACGTACTCTTCGTGCTTCCAGAGCGTCGCCATGATCGCGGCCGGGGGCAGCGACGCGCGCGTCGTGACGCGCACCTCGCGGACGGACGACCCCTCGACGCCGCGGCGCTCGATCACGACGCCGTCGCGGTCGGCGATCCGCTCCCAGTCGCCGCCGTCCGCGTGCGCGACCCCGGCGAGCGCGAGGACGGCGAGGAGGCACCGGATCATCGAGGCCGACGCTAGCGCGCGGGCTCGCGGACCTCCAGAGGTTTGCGCTTCGAGCGCGCCCATGTTTTGCGTATCCGATCATGCTCGTCATCAACCCCGCCACCGGGGAGGTCCTGCGCGAGGTCGCCGAGGCCGATCACGCCGCGGTTGCCGCCGCGTGCCGGCGCGCGCGCGCGGCCCAGCCCGCCTGGGCGGCGGCCCCCCTCGCCGCGCGCGCGGAGGCGATCCGGCGCTTCCGCGTCCTCGCCGTCGAGCGCGCCGAGCCGCTCGCCCGCACGCTCACGCTCGAGGTGGGGAAGCCCATCACGCAGGCCCGCCGCGAGCTCGCCGGGCTCCTGCCGCGCGTCGACTTCTTCCTGGCGGCGGTCGAAGGCGCCCTGGCCGACGAGGTGGTCCGCGCAAGCTCCGCCGACGGGCTCGAGGAGCGCATCGCCCGCGAGCCGCTCGGCCTGGTGGCCAACGTCTCGGCATGGAACTACCCGTGGTACGTGGGCGCGAACGTCTTCCTGCCGGCGCTGCTCACCGGCAACGCGGTCCTCTACAAGCCGAGCGAGTTCGCGACGCTCACCGGCCTCGCGATCGCGGAGCTGCTGCACGAGGCCGGCATCCCCGCCGACGTGTTCCAGGTGCTGGTGGGCGGAGGCAGGGTCGGCGCGATGCTCCTCGACGAGCCGGTCGACGCCGTCTGCTTCACGGGCTCGCACGCGACGGGCGTCAAGGTGGCGGCGGCGGTGGCGCCGCGCCTGGTGCGGGCCCAGCTCGAGCTCGGCGGCAAGGACCCGGCCTACGTGTGCGACGACGTCGACGTCGAGCAGGTGGCGGCGGCGGTCGCCGACGGCGCCTTCTACAACACGGGCCAGAGCTGCTGCGCGGTGGAGCGCGTCTACGTGCACGAGCGCGTCTGGCCGCGCTTCGTCGAGGCGTTCGTGGCGACGGTCCGCGGCTACGTGGTCGGCGATCCGTTCGACGAGCACACCTACGTCGGGCCGCTCGCACGCCGGGAGGCAGCGGTCGCGCACCAGGAGGCGCAGGTGGCCGACGCGCTCGGGCGTGGCGCCCGCGTGCTGACGGGCGGCCGGCGCGTCGAGCGGCCCGGCTTCTTCTTCGCGCCGACGGTGCTGGTGGACGTCGACCACACCATGGCCGTCATGCGCGAGGAGACGTTCGGGCCGCTGATCGGTCTCGCGCGCGCCGGCTCGGACGACGAGGCCGTCGCGCTCATGAACGATACGCCGTACGGCCTGACCGCCGCCGTCTACACCGCCAACCGCGCCCGTGCCGAGCGCGTCCTGGCGCGCGTGAACACCGGCACGGCCTACTGGAACTGCTGCGACCGGGTGAGCCCGCGCCTGCCGTGGACGGGGCGCGGCGCCTCGGGCCTCGGCGTCACCCTGTCGCGCGACGGGATCGCCGCCTTCGTGCGGCCGAAGGCCTGGCACCTGCGCGGGGCCTGAATCACCGGAAGCTCTCGCCTGCGAAGCGCTTGCAGCCGCTCCCCGGGTCGTGGAATGCGGGAGCGTGGATGGCCGCGGGCGCGCCATGACCGTCGTCTCGGAGCAGCTCGCCGGGCGCCCGGTGCATGAGGGGGTCGGCGGCGGGGACGCGCAGCGTTCGACCCGGGACACCGTTGCCGGTCCGTTTCCCCTCTGGCTGCCTCTCCTGTTCGTCGTGCTCCTCTGCGTGCATCTGCTGGCGGGCGCGACGACGCAGCTCACGATCAACGCCATGCGCTCGCTGAGCCCGTTCGCGCAGGAGTCGCGGGCCTTCGAGTGGCGCGTGCTTCCCTACTGGCGCTTGACGGCATACGTCGCCGGCACCGTCGCCGTCTTCACCTACCTCTGGCCGGTCGTGCTGCACTTCAGGCGGCCGGTGGAGCCCGTCCCCACCCGCGTTCAGCGACGGGTGCTGTCGGCGCCCTTCCTGGTGGCGGCGATGACGTTCGCGCCGTGGTGCCTGAGCGGGGTCTTCTTTCCCGCCATCACGATCTGGCACTTCGGCCGGTGGGCACCCGACCTCATGTCGCAGCAGGTGCTCTCCCCCCTCGTGAACGGGTTCCTGGCCGCCACCACCAGCTACCTCGTCCTCGAGTGGCTCTTCCGGTCGCAGATCGTGCCCCGGGTGTTCCCCGACGGTCGCATCCCCGATCTCGGGAGGTGTCTCACGGCCGGCGTCCGCACGCGGCTGTTCCTCTTCCTGGCGGCCGTCGCCTTCACCCCCCTCTTCACGATGCTCGGCGTGGTCCGTACGTCGGTGGTCCGCGTGGCGACGCGCGTGCAGGACGCCGACGCGGTCGTGGCGGCCATGGCCCACGCGTCCACCATGACGTTCTTCCTCTACGTGGCCCTCGGCATCGTCCTCACGCTGATCCTGGCGCGCTCGCTGACGCGTCCGCTCGGCGACGTGGCCGGCGCGCTGCGCCGCGTGCAGCGCGGCGATCTCGGCGTGCAGGTGCGGGTCGGCTCGAGCGACGAGGTCGGGGTGCTCGAGGACGGCGTCAACGCGCTGGTCGTGGCGCTGCGGGACCGGGAGCACATCCTGCAGACGTTCGGGCACGTGGTCGACCCGTCGGTGCGGGACTATCTGCTGGCGGGGGGCGTGGAGCGCGGCGGCGAGCTGCGCGCCGCCACCGTGCTCTTCTGCGACCTCCGGAGCTTCACGACGATGGCCGAGCGCATGGCCCCCGAGGAGGTCGTGCGCACGCTCAACGAGTTCTTCGCGGCGATGACCGCGTGGGTGCGCCAGTGCGGCGGCTTCGTCGACAAGTTCATCGGCGACGCCATGCTCGTGGTGTTCGGCCTGTTCGAGACCAGCGTGGCGGAGCGTCCCGCGGCCGGCGCGGCCGCCGCGCTCCGCTGCGCGCTCGGCATGCAGGAGCGGCTCAAGGACCTGAACCGGACCCGTGCCGCCGCGGGACGGGAGCCGCTCGAGATGAGCATCGCCGTGCACGCGGGGGAGGTCGTGGCCGGGGCGGTCGGAGCGCCCGACCGGCACGAGTTCACCGTCATCGGCGACACCGTCAACGTCGCGGCCCGCCTCCAGCAGCTCTGCCGGGAGACGGGCTGCACGCTGCTCGTCTCGGAGACGGTGTACGACCTGGCGCGCCGGGGCGGCGTGGCAGCGCCCCTCGCGATGCGCGAGCCGGTGCACGTGCGCGGGCGCAGCCGTCCGATCGTGGTCTACGGCCTCGCGGCCGAGCCGCGAGCGGCCGGCGTCACGTCGCTGGCGTCCTCGACGGAAACCTGAACCGGCTCGCGGTGACCCGTCGTCGCAACCGCGTCGTCGCGTTCAGTCCCAAACGACGTCGACCAGTTCGCTGTCGCCCATGCCCGCGTCCGCGGTGATCAAGGGACAATCCAGCGCGCGTGCAGCCGCGACGATCAGGCGGTCGAATAGATCCTCGAGACTCGGGAGAAGTGCAAATTGCATCACCTGTGAGAAGTCGATGGCTAGGGGACGAAACGCCGGATTGTTGCGCATCGTTGCCTCGACCTCGGTGAGGCCGAGGGGGATCCGTCGGACTTCGCGGAGATGGTGGGCCACGGCACGGAGGCGCACCCGATGTCGCCGACGCGCGGCGACCATCAAGGCGCCGCGGGCGAGGCCAGGACGCCCCGCATTCCCGTTGACCTGCCTCACACGCACGCGTACGAGGTCTGTGTGGGCCACGTCTTCGTCGACGCGACGATCCGGGGAAGGCGCGCTGCCAGGGTGCGCTTCCTCGTCGACAGCGGCGCGACCTACAACCTGATCCCCGCCGAGCTTGCGCAGCGGCTCGGCATCGAGCCGGGTCCGATCCGCGACAGGGTCCGTCTGGCGACCGGCAGGCGGGTGCGCCTGCCGACGGCGCTCGGCGCCGTGCGCATCGACGGGCGGGAGGCGGCAACGATCTTCTGGATCGGCCCCTGCGAGGAGCCCCTGCTCGGGGTGGAGACCCTCGAGGCCCTCGGCCTATCGATCGACCCGAAGAGGGGACGGCTGCGGCCCACCCGGCCCTATGCGACCCGGCTGGGCGGCTTCGGGAGGCGCTGACAGCTCGACGTTCCCCCGCCCGCTCAGACCCCGCTCTTCCGCACCACCTTCCGCTTGCCGGCGTTGATCGCCTTCAGCGAGCGGATGCCCTCCTCCGCCACCTCGTCGCCCACCATGCGGTCGCCCTCGGCCGTCAGCTCCTCGAGGTCGACCCACACGGCGTAGTGGGGGCGCGTCCGGTCGGTGATGATGCCGGCCTTCAGCAGCGTCTTGATGAGCGTCCGGAAGACGTTGCTCGAGCGCTGCATGAGGCCGCGGCGGTGCTCGTCGGTCCGCGCCTCCAGGACCGCGTCGCGCACCCACTCCCAGTCGAGGCCGAACTGCGGGTAGATGAGCCGCTTCTGCTCGGGGTTCACGAGGTTGAAGAGGAGCGTGTCGAAGCACTCGAGCGCCCAGTCCTCGACCGCCTGGTGCTCGACCTCGTCGAGCTGCGGGAGCGTGGCGTGCGCCCAGATCTTGCCGAACCTGTGGTGGAAGGCCTCGTCGGTCATGACCAGCTGGCAGACCCGCCGCAGCAGCGGGTCCTGCGCGATCTTGTAGAGCGTCGTGAAGGCGCCCATCGCCACGCCTTCCACCAGCATCTGCATGCCGACGATCTTCTTGTAGACGACCGGCGTAGCCACCAGCTCGCCGAGCAGCCGCCCCACCGTGTCACCGACCGGGAAGATGCGCCCGTCGAACCGTGCCTGGACATAGCGGCTGAAGGCGTGCACGTGACGCGCCTCCTCGCGCACCTGGTTGGCGGCGTACTCCTGCGCGCCCGGATCGAGGAAGATGTCGCAGAGGCTCGCCGAGAGGCTGAGCGCACCCTGCTCGCCGTGCAGGATGTTCGACAGGCTCCAGCGCGCGCTCTCGTTGGTCAGCGCGATGCGCTGCCCCTCGTCCAGGCGGTCCCAAACGGCGGTGTTGCTCTCGAGCACGAACCAGGAGGGCACGATCGTCTCGCCCTCCGGGCAGGGGGTCGTGAAGTCGACGTAGTCCGGGTCCTCCGGGTTCCAGAAGTGCTCCTCGGTGCGCGCGATGATCTCCTCGAAGTCCGAGGAGCGGCGCGCGTAGCGTGCGGGCTCGATCATGGCGGGGAAGTCGTCCGGGTCCGCGGTCCGGTAGGCAGGATCGTTGGCCATCGCGCGCGAGCATGCGCGTGGCCTCCGTGCCGAGTCAAGCCGGCGCTTGGAACGCGAGCCCCGGCTTGCTAGGGTCGGCGCCCGTGCTTC
Organism: Deltaproteobacteria bacterium; assembly: GCA_005888095.1. Classification (GTDB taxonomy): domain Bacteria; phylum Desulfobacterota; class Binatia; order DP-6; family DP-6; genus DP-3. Next base: position 10,795 of record VBKF01000211.1, read on the forward strand.
CCGAGAGCTGCGTCCTCTTCAGCGGCGCCGCCAACGGCGCCGAGGCTGCCTTCGGCGCCGCCGCCGAGCGCCACGGCATCGACGAGGTCAACTTCACCTTCGAGGGCCACAACGACGCCCGCCGCCGCGGCATCCGCGTCCTCACGCGCGCCGAGCTCCGGCAGGGCGACGTGAGCCTCGCCTACCTCACCAAGCTGATGCACCGCCGCTACCCGGACACGCCGCTCTTCCGCAAGGTCCTGCAGAGCATCTGGCATCAGGTCAACAGCGGGCGCGAGGTCTTCGTCATCGGCCGCATCCAGCCGGATCAGACCGTCACGGGTGGAACAGGGGTGGCGGCCGAGTTCGCCAAGCTCTTCAACAAGCCGGTCTTCGTCTTCGACCAGACGCGCGACGGCTGGTTCCGGTGGGCCGGCGACGCGTGGGAAGCGGCCCGCGACCCGCTCATCACCGAACCGCACTTCTGCGGCACGGGCACGCGCTTCCTCGAGGAGAACGGCCGGGCCGCGATCGACGGGCTCTTCGCCCGCACCTTCCGGTAGGGACCGCATCCGCGAGGCACGCGCCCGCGCGATGTCGCAGGCGTGCGCGACCCGAGCGTGCGGCGCCGGCCGAAACACCCTGCTCTCATGGCATGTCGGTTGCTCCCTTCTCCGTCGGGGGAGAAGAGGAGCACATCATCCACCATGCGGTCCTGGATGCGCCTCCTGCCCGCCATGGCCCTCCTGCCGGCCCTCGCCGCGGCGGCCGTCGTCGCCACCACCAGCACGACCACGACCAGCACGGTGCCGCCCTGCCCCGGTGGCGACGCCGACTGCGACGACGGCGACGCGTGCACGCTCGACACGTGCACGGGCGCCGCCGGCTGCCGTCACGACCCGGTCGGCGTCGATGCCGTCCGCGACGCCATCGATCGGGCGCCCGCCGTCGACGCGTGCACCGGCGAGCCGCTGCCGTCCGTCGTCTCGGCGCTCGTCGAGCGGGCGCGGACGCTGATCGACCGGGCGGCCGCCGAGACGAACCCGGCCCGCGCCCCGCGGCTCGTCCGCGCCGCGATCGGGGGCCTCAAGCGGAGCGGGCGGCGTGCCGCGGCCGCCGGCGCGCGCGGCCGCATCTCCGGCGCCTGCGCCGGCGGGGTCGGCGCGACGCTCGGCACCGCCGCGGCGCGCGCCGCCTGCCTGCTGCCCGGGGCCGCCAGCACCGCACCGTTCGCCTGTCTCGCCGGTCGCGGACCGATGGTCACGCTCCGCGGCACCCGCACGGCGGCGTACAGCAACCGCTCGCTCGCGCCCGGCACGCGCATCGACGCGCGCGCCGTCACCTTCCTCGCGTCTTCCTCGACCCACTATCCGATCTCGCTCGACGGGGGCGCCGACATCTGCCTTGCCGGCGGCACGGTGCGCGGCCAGTACGACCGCAGGCTCGACTGGGCCACCATGCACGACATGAACAACGCCGGCGCCGCCTTCGCCAGCCCGACGACCGTCGACGGCATCCGCGTCGACGACGTGACCGACGGGCTCCGCCCGCGCGGCATCGGCCCGTTCACCGTCCGCAACGCCTGGCTGTCCTACATCCGGGACGACTGCGTCGAGGACGACCATCTGGAGGGTGGGCTCATCGACGACTCGCTCTTCGACGGCTGCTACGTCGCGATCAGCGAACGCCCCTCGGCGTCGATCGGCGGCGACGGCCGCGGGCAGCTCCTCGCCATCCGCCGCTCGCTCCTGCGCCTGGAGCCGATGCCCGGCCCGCGCGACGGCAGCCGCTCGCAGCTCGGCAACGGCGAGTTCTTCAAATGGAGCGACGGCGCGACGGCCCTCGCGCTCTACGACAACGTCTTCCTGGCCGAGAAGGTGAGCCAGGGCGGGCCGGACACGATGGGCATCCCCCGCCCCCTCGCCGGCTGCGCGCGCAACGTCATGGTATGGCTCGGCCCGGGCAGCTACCCCGCGCCGCTGCCCGCCTGCTTCCGGGTCACCAGGGATCGAGCCGTCTGGGACGCGGCGGTGGCGGACTGGAAGCGCCGCCATCCCGCCGTCGGCCGCTGAATATCACGGTCCCGTCAGGGTCACGCTGCCCACCCGGAGCGCCGTCATCTTGATGTCGCTCGCGGTGACCGTCGTACCCGTCGGGTTGGTCGAGCACTCGAGCTGGACGTCGGTCGGGCCGCCGGAGAGGGTGACCGGCGCGGTGAGCACGATCTCCACGGCGGCGCTGGCACCCACGTCCACCGCGGCGATGTCGACGACGCCGCTCGCGGTCAGGTCGCAGGTCACGCGAGATGCCGTCGTCGCATCCCCGGCCAGGGAGGCCTTGGCGGTTACGACGTAGGTACCATCCTCGAGCCCGAACACGGTCGCGAGCGTGGCGAGCGAGTCGGTGATGCTTCCCGTGTCGTCGGGAGTCACGAAGACATCGCTCGGGCCGGTCGCACCGGTGGGACCCGTGTCGCCCGTTGGGCCCGTCGCGCCGGTCGGACCCGTGTCGCCGGTCGGGCCGGTCGCGCCAGTGGGACCCGTGTCGCCCGTTGGGCCGGTCGCGCCGGTCGGACCCGTGGCGCCCGTTGGGCCGGTCGCGCCGGTGGGGCCCGTGGCGCCCGTCGATCCCGTGGCGCCCGTTGCGCCGGTGGGGCCGGTGGGGCCTACGTTGCCGGTGGGACCGGTCGGCCCGATGGGGCCCACGTCACCAGTGGGGCCGGTCGGACCGGTGGGGCCCGCATCGCCCGTTGCACCCGTGGCCCCGGCGGCTCCGGTGGGCCCCGTCGGGCCCGTTGCGCCGGTCGGGCCCGAGACGCCCATGGTGCCCGTCGGCCCGGTGGGGCCCACGGCTCCGAGGTCACTCAGCGAGACGAGCGTCTCCCTGCTCCTGCACGCGTCGTTCCGCGCGACGACAACCCCACCCTTACGCCGCGCGCACAGCACCGGGGCCCCGAGCGCGCTGTTCGACGTGTCGATGGCAATCGCCACCCCCAGCGCGAGCCCGCAGACCCCGATCACACGCCGCCTCACCCCTCGTCCCGCCATCCCCGTTCCCCCCTCCGGCCCGCGCGTGCGCCTGCGCCGCGGAGGCACCCGCGGGCGACACAACACGTCCCTCAGCGCTACTAGCGACCAGCCTGCTGCGTGTCAAATTCACCGAACAGCGCCATCCTCGGTCCGCCGTGACATCGCCGGCGTCCGGCCCTTCCGCGCCGCCAGCGGACCCAGCCACTTGGCGAGCAGGATGTGAAGCGCGGCCATCTGGATCGGCTTCGCGATGTAGTCGTCCATGCCGGCCGCGAGGCAGCGCTCGCGATCGCCCGCCAGGGCGGCGGCGGTCGTGGCGATGATCGGCGTGTGCCGCGCCGTGCCCTCGCGCGCGCGGATGGCGGCGGTGGCCTCCAGGCCGTCGAGCTCCGGCATCTGGACGTCCATCAGGACGAGGTCGTAGGCCATGGTGGCGAGCGCGCCGAGCGCCTCGCGACCGTTCGTCGCCACGTCGGCCGTGAGGCCCGCCGCTTCGAGCAAATGGAGCGCGGTCAGCCGGTTGTCGGCGTCGTCCTCGACGAGCAGGATGCGCCGCCGGCCCGGTAGCCGGCGGGCCTTGCCCCGCGCCGCCGGAGGCTGCCGCTTCCGCCGCGAAGCCGCGAGCGCCGTCACCAGGCTCTCGACCAGCTGCGCCTCGCGGATCGGCTTGGTCAGCCGGACGGCGAAGAGCCGCTTCGCGTCCCCCGCGCCGGCCAGGTGCCCGAGCGAGCTCAGGAGCACGAGGATGGCGTCGTCGAGGCTCGCGTCGGCGCGGATCGCCTGCGCCAGCGCGGCGCCGTCCATGCCCGGCATCTGCATGTCGCAGATGACGAGCCGGTAGGGGTCGCCGGCGCGGGCCGCGGCGCGCAGGAGGGCGAGCCCCTGCTCGCCCTGCTCCGCCGTGGCGTGGCGCATGCCCCAGCCCGCGAGCTGCTGCTCGAGGATCGTCCGGTTGGTCTCGTTGTCGTCGACGACGAGCACCCGCACGCCGCGCAGCTCCGACGGCGCCGGCCGGGCCGCGCGCGCCACCCGCACGAGCCGCACGGTGAACCAGAACGTGCTCCCGCGCCCCTCCTCGCTCTCGACGCCGATCTCGCCGGCCATCAGCTCCACGAGCCGCTTCGAGATCGCCAGGCCGAGACCCGTCCCTCCGTAGCGCCGGGTCATCGAGCCGTCGACCTGCGAGAAGCTGCCGAACAGCCGGTGGCGCTTGTCGAGCGGGATCCCGATGCCCGTGTCGCTCACCGCGAAACGCACCGTGGCGTGGTCGTCGCTCTGCTGCGCCAGGGTGACGCGCACCACGATCTCGCCCCGCTCGGTGAACTTGACCGCGTTGCCGACCAGGTTCAGGAGGACCTGCCCGAGCCGCCCGGCGTCCCCGCGCACCGCGCGCGGCACGTCGGCGTGGATGAGCGAGGCGAGCTCGAGCCCCTTGGCGGCGGCGCGCGGGGCGTGGACCACCATCGCATCGTCGAGGACGGCGCTCAGGTTGAAC
>VBKF01000212.1 GCA_005888095.1 Deltaproteobacteria bacterium
CCGCGCCGATCAGCGGCCGCACCGGCCTGCGCCTCGTGGACCCGGGCAACATCGTTCACGCCACCGATCAGAACGGCCTGGTCGTGATCACGCAGCTCCAGCCGATCGCCGTGCTCTTCACGCTCCCGGAGGACAACCTGCCACCGATCATGACGAAGCTGACCGCGGGCGAGGAGCTCGCGACGGAGGCCTACGATCGCAGCGATCAGCACCGGGTCGCCGCCGGCTCCCTGCTGACGGTCGACAACCAGATCGACCCGAGCACGGGAACGGTGCGACTGAAGGCGATCTTCCAGAACGACGACGGCGCGCTCTTCCCCAATCAGTTCGTCAATGTGCACCTGCTGGTCGACGTCAAGCGCGGGACGGTCATCGCGCCGGTCGGCGCGATCCAGCGCGGCCCGCGCGGCACCTTCGTCTACCTGGTGAAGGCGGACCACACGGTGGAGGTCAGGCCGGTCACCGTCGGACCGACGGGGCGCACCGAGGCATCCATCGAATCGGGCCTGTCGGCCGACGACGTGGTCGTGGTGGAAGGAACCGACAAGCTGCGGGAAGGGGTCGTCGTGCAGGCGCGCGAGCCCGCGCGCGATGCGGCGGGCCCGAAGCCGGCGGCATGAACCCGTCGCGGCTCTTCATCCTCCGACCGGTCGCCACGTCGCTCCTGATGGCGGCGATCATGCTGGCCGGCGCCATCGCGTACCACGAGCTGCCGGTCTCCGCCCTGCCGCAGGTCGACTACCCGACCATCCAGGTGCTCACCTTCTATCCCGGCGCCGGTCCCGACGTCATGGCGTCGTCGGTGACGGCGCCGCTCGAGCGCCAGTTCGGGCAGATGCCGGGTCTCAAGGAGATGCTGTCGACGAGCTCCTTCGGCAGCTCCGTGATCACGCTCCAGTTCGCGCTCGAGCTGAGCATCGACGTCGCCGAGCAGGAGGTGCAGGCCGCGATCAACGCGGCCGCGACGTACCTGCCGCGCGACCTTCCGAACCCGCCAATCTACAGCAAGACGAACCCCGCCGACGCGCCGGTCCTCACGCTCGCGCTCACCTCCGACGCGCTGCCACTGACGAAGGTGCAGGACCTCGCCGACACGCGCCTGGCACAGAAGATCTCGCAGCTGCCCGGAGTCGGACTCGTGAGCCTCAGCGGTGGGCAGAAGCCGGCGGTCCGCATCCAGGCCAACCCCACCGCGCTCGCGGCCTACGACCTCGGTCTCGAGGATCTCCGCTCCGCCATCGCGCAGGCGAACGTGAACCAG
>VBKF01000213.1 GCA_005888095.1 Deltaproteobacteria bacterium
CCGCGATCGCGCGCTACGGGACGACGCTGCGCCGGGTGCTCGAGCACCAGACCGCGACGCTGCTGGTCGCCGCCGCCACGCTCGCCGGCACGATCCTCCTCTACGTGTTCGTGCCGAAGGGGTTCTTCCCGGTCCAGGACACGGGCGTCATCCTGGGCGTGTCCGAGGCGCCGCCGACCGTGTCCTTCCCCGCCATGGCTGACCGCCAGCAGGAGCTCGCGCGCGTCATCCTCCGCGATCCCGCCGTCCAGAGCCTGTCCTCCTTCATCGGCGTCGACGGCATCAACACCACGGCCAACAGCGGCCGCATCCAGATCAACCTGAAGCCGCTCGGCGAGCGCGGGGTCACCGCCAGCGACGTCATCCGCCGCCTGCAGCCGGAGCTCGCTGCGGTGCACGGCATCACCCTCTTCATGCAACCCGTCCAGGACCTCACGGTGGAGGACCGGGTGAGCCGCACGCAGTACCAGTACACGATCGAGTCGGCGGATGCGGACGAGCTCGATTCCTGGGCGCCACGCCTGCTCGAGAAGCTCCGGGCGCTCCCCGAGCTCCGCGACACGGCGAGCGACCAGCAGAACGGCGGCCTCGAGGCCTCGCTGGCGATCGACCGCGACACGGCGTCGCGCCTCGGGATCACGCCGCAGGCGATCGACGACACGCTCTACGACGCCTTCGGCCAGCGCCAGGTGTCGACGATCTTCACCCAGCTGAACCAGTACCACGTCGTGCTCGAGGTGAAGCCGAGCTTCCAGGAGAGCCCCGACGCGCTGAAGGACCTCCA
>VBKF01000214.1 GCA_005888095.1 Deltaproteobacteria bacterium
CTCTCCTTCAACCTCGCCCCCGGCGTCGCCCTCGGCGACGCCGTCACCGCCATCGAGAGCGCGGCGCGCGAGATCGGGCTCCCCCCGAGCATCCGCGCGAGCTTCCAGGGCACCGCCCAGGCCTTCCAGGCCTCGCTCACCAACGAGCCGCTGCTGATCCTCGCCGCGCTCGTGACCGTCTACATCGTGCTCGGCATCCTCTACGAGAGCTACATCCACCCGCTCACCATCCTCTCCACCCTGCCCTCGGCCGGCGTCGGCGCGATCCTCGCGCTCCTCCTCTGCCGCACGGATCTCAACGTGATCGCGCTCATCGGGATCATCCTGCTGATCGGGATCGTCAAGAAAAACGCGATCATGATGATCGACTTCGCGCTCGAGGCGGAGCGCCAGGCGGGGAAGCCGCCGGAGGAGGCGATCTACGAGGCCTGCCTGCTGCGCTTCCGGCCGATCATGATGACGACGATGGCGGCGCTGCTGGGCGCCCTGCCGCTGGCGCTCGGCACGGGGGTGGGAGCCGAGCTGCGCCGCCCGCTCGGCATCGCCATCGTGGGGGGCCTGCTGGTGAGCCAGCTGCTCACGCTCTACACCACCCCGGTCGTGTACCTCGCCTTCGATCGGCTGGCCCGGCGCCTCCGGCGACGGCGCATGCCGGAGCCGGTCGAGGAACGGATCGCGATCGCCCGATGAACATCTCCGGTCCCTTCGTCCGGCGGCCGGTCGCCACCTCGCTGCTCACGGTGGCGCTGGCCCTGGCCGGCATCATCGCCTTCCGGCTGCTCCCGGTCTCGCCCTTGCCGCAGGTCGAGTTCCCCACCATCCAGGTGTCCGCCGCCCTGCCGGGCGCCAGCCCGGAGACGATGGCCTCGGCGGTGGCGATGCCGCTCGAGCGGCAGTTCGGCCGCATCGCCGGCGTCACCGACATGACGTCGACGAGCGCCCTCGGCTCGACGTCGATCGTCCTCCAGTTCGACCTGAGCCGGAACATCGACGCCGCCGCGCGCGACGTGCAGGCCGCGATCAATGCGGCGCGCGGCCAGCTGCCGACGAACCTGCCGAACAACCCCAACTACCGGAAGGTCAACCCGGCCGACGCCCCGATTCTCATCCTCGCGCTCACCTCCGACACCCTGGACACGAGCCGGATGTACGACGCGGCCTCCTCCATCCTGCAGCAGAAGCTCGCGCAGGTGGAAGGGATCGGCCAGGTGATCGTGGGAGGCAGCTCGCTGCCCGGGGTCCGCGTGGAGCTCGACCCGACGGTCTTGAACAAGTACGGCATCGGCCTCGGCGAGGTGCGCTCGGCGCTGGCGGCGGCCAACGCGAACCGGCCCAAGGGCGAGCTCGCGAACGGGACGACGGCGTGGAAGATCAGCGCCAACGACCAGCTGCTGCGGGCGGCGCAGTACCGGCCGCTGATCGTCGCCCATCGCCAGGGCGCCGCGGTGCACCTCTCCGATGTCGCCGAGGTGCAGGACTCGGTGGAGGACCTCCGCACCACGGGCATCGCGAACGGCAAGCCGGGCGTCCTCATCATCATGTTCCGGCAGCCCGGCGCGAACATCATCGCGACGGTCGACCGCGTGAAGGCGCTGCTCCCCCAGCTTCGGGCCTCGATCCCCGGAGCCATCGACCTGTCGGTGATGATCGACCGCAGCACGACCATTCGCGCGTCCATCGCCGACGTCGAGCTCACGCTCCTCGTCGCCATCGCGCTCGTCGTGCTGGTCGTGTTCGTGTTCCTGCGGAACGTGTGGGCCACCGCGATTCCCGGCGTGGTGGTGCCCCTCTCCCTGATCGGCACCTTCGGCGTCATGTACCTGCTCGGCTACAGCATCGACAACCTGTCGATGATGGCGCTCACCATCTCCACCGGGTTCGTGGTCGACGACGCGATCGTCGTGATCGAGAACATCACGCGGCATCTGGAGCGGGGACTGCGTCCGTTCGAGGCCGCGCTGCGCGGGGCACGGGAGGTCGGCTTCACCGTCCTCTCGATGAGCAGCTCGCTGGTGGCGGTCTTCATCCCGATCCTCCTGATGGGCGGGATCGTCGGCCGCCTGTTCCGGGAATTCGCCGTCGTGCTGTCGGCGGCGGTCTGCGTGTCGCTCGTCGTCTCGCTCACGACCACGCCGATGATGTGCGCGAAGTTTCTGCGCTCCGAGCGGGGGCGCCCGCACGGCCGTATCTACCGGCTCAGCGAGCGCGCCTTCGACGGGCTCCTCCACGGGTACGAGGCCAGCCTGTCCTGGGTCCTACGCCACGCCCGCTTCACCATGCTGGTCGCCGCGATCACGGTGGCCGTCAACGGCTACCTGTACGTCGTCGTCCCCAAGGGATTCTTCCCCGAGCAGGACAACGGCCGCCTGATGGGCGCGCTCCAGGCGGATCAGGACACCTCGTTCCAGGCGATGCAGGACAAGCTCGCACGGTTCGTGAAGATCGTGATGGCCGACCCGGCGGTGGACACGGTCGCCGGGTTCACCGGCGGGAACCAGGGAACGGGCAACACGGGGAGGATGTTCGTCGCGCTCAAGCCGCTCGCCGAGCGGAGGATCAGCGCCGACGAGGTGATCGCGCGGCTGCGCCCCGAGCTGGCGCGGGTGTCCGGCGCGAGTCTCTATCTCCAGGCGATCCAGGACATCCGGGTGGGGGGCAGGCTCAGCAATGCGCTCTTCCAGTACACGCTCCAGGGCGACGACCTCCGGGCGCTGAACCACTGGGGGCCGCGCTTGCTCGCGAAGCTGCAGACGCTCCCCGATCTCGCCGACGTGAGCACCGACCAGCAGAACCGGGGGCTGGAGATGACGGTCACGATCGACCGCGACACCGCGGCGCGACTCGGGATCACGCCGCAGGCGATCGACGACACGCTCTACGACGCCTTCGGCCAGCGCCAGGTCTCGACGATGTACACGCAGCTGAACCAGTACCACGTCGTGATGGAGGTGGGGCCGCGGTTCTGGCAGACCCCGGAGACCCTGAAGGACATCTACGTCCGGTCGACGAAGGGACAGGAGGTGCCGCTCGGCGCCATCGCTCGCTTCGCGCCGACGACGGCGGCCCTCGCCGTCAACCACCAGGGCCAGTTCCCCGCCGTCACCCTCTCCTTCAACCTCGCCCCCGGCGTCGCCCTCGGCGACGCCGTCACCGCCGTCGAGAGCGCGGCGCGCGAGATCGGGCTCCCCCCGAGCATCCGCGCGAGCTTCCAGGGCACCGCCCAGGCCTTCCAGGCCTCGCTTGCGGGCGAGCCACTCCTGATCCTCGCCGCGCTCGTGACCGTCTACATCGTGCTCGGCATCCTCTACGAGAGCTACATCCACCCGCTCACCATCCTCTCCACCCTGCCCTCGGCCGGCGTCGGCGCGATCCTCGCCCTGCTTCTGTGCCGCGCGGACCTGAGCGTGATCGCGCTCATCGGGATCATCCTGCTGATCGGGATCGTCAAGAAGAACGCGATCATGATGATCGACTTCGCGCTCGAGGCGGAGCGGCAGGCGGGGAAGCGGCCGGAGGAGGCGATCTACGAGGCCTGCCTGCTGCGCTTCCGGCCGATCATGATGACGACCATGGCGGCGCTGCTGGGCGCCCTGCCGCTGGCGCTCGGGACGGGGGTGGGGGCCGAGCTGCGTCGCCCGCTCGGCATCGCGATCGTGGGCGGCCTCCTGGTGAGCCAGCTCCTCACCCTCTACACGACGCCCGTCGTGTACCTCTATCTCGACCGGTTCAGCATCTGGTTCGCGCGCTGGCGACGCAGGCAGCTCCGCGGGGTGCGGTCGCCGGCCCCGTCTCGTGCCTGAAGGGTCGCCACGCGACATGCGAACGGCTCCGTTGTGGGTCTGCGTCCTGGTCGCGTGGACGGCGGCGTGCACCTGGCCGGTCAACCGTGCCGCGGTGGAGGGCCGAAGGAGGTTCTATCTGACGAAAGCATCGTTTCAGGGCAACCGCGCGCTCACTGCCTGTGCGCCCGGTTATCACATGGCTTCGAGATTCGAGATCCTGGACGTCTCCGTCCTGGACTACGACACGAGCATGGGATTGACGACGGACGATTCGGGATCAGGCCCCCCGAGCATGGCAGCGTCATACGAGTCACCGGGGCCTTCTGGATGGGTACGAACGGGCGGTGCTTCGCAGTTCACGGACCCGACCGGAGCGGCGGGACCCGCGTCAACGAACTGCGCGACCTGGTCGAGCGACAGTCCCCAGGCCTACGGGACCGTCGCGTACCTGACAGACAGGTTCACCTCCGAGAACAATTCCGCCGCGGCGGCATGGAACGGGCGGCCTCAGCGGTGCGATGTGGCCGCCCGCGTCTGGTGCGTGGAGAGTGCCGCGACCCGGGCGGCCCTCCCCTCGGCCCGGGGCCACCGGGGCCGCCAGCGAGGCGCCCCCGAGTCCGAGGTCCGCCCGTAGCGGTCGAGGTGCTATGCCGGCGGCGCCTGGACGCGCGGGAGGAGCCTGATCTCGACCCGCCGGTTCCGCGCTCGACCCGTCTCGTCGGCGTTCGGAGTGATGGGCCGGTGCTCCCCGTAGCCGGCGGCGATCGCCCGCTCGGCGAGCTCGGGCGTCTCGGCAGTCAGCTCGTGGATGACCCGCGCGGCGCGGGCGAGCGAGAGCTCCAGGTTCGAGGGAAAGCCGCCGGTGTGAATGGGCCGGTCGTCCGTGTGCCCATCCACCTCGAGGTCGAAGTCCGGCATCGCCCGGGCGAGTGCACCGATGCGATGCAGGATGGGCGCGGCAGAGGGCAGCAGCTCGGCGCTCCCCGAGGCGAAGCTGATGGCGTCGCTCAGCGTGACGATGAGGTCCGAATCCCGGACGGCCACCTGGACCGCGTCGGCCCGCCCCTCGGCCGCGACGAACTCCTCGAGGCTGCGTCCGGCAGCAGCGAGCCTCTCCGCCGCCGCGTCGCGCGGTCGGCCGGCGTCGGATGGCTGCTCGGCGGCGGCACGTGGCGGCTCCGGGTGCTCTTCAGCGGGGGGGCAGCTCGGCGGCTCGGCCGCGATCACCACGGGCGAGCGGGAAGGCGGCGTCGGGTCGACCGCGGCCGAGGGCCGTCCGCCGCCGGAGAGCACGACCGAGACCAGCACGAAGGCGAAGAGCTGGAGCACCAGGTCGCTGAAGGTCATCAGCCATCCGGTCTGGTCGTCGTCCAGCGGCGCCGGCTCCAGGCCGAGCGCGCGGCGCCGATCAGGCCGCGTGCTGCGCAAGCCCCGCGACACGGCGCGGTCCCTCGGCGGCGGGCGTTCCCACATACCCGCGCAGCAGACGCTCGATTCGCGTCGGGTACTCCCGCCGGTGCACGAGCAGGATGCCGTCGATGATCATCTGGCTGCGGAGGCTCTGGCGCGCCAGGTGGGCGTGGAGCTTGGTGGAGAGGGGGAGGACCACGACGTTGGCGAACACGGCGCCGTAGAGCGTCGTGAGCACTGCGATGCCGAGCCCGGGACCGATCGACGTGAGGCTCGGGTCGACCAGGTGCCGGAAGAGCAGCACGAGGCCGATCAGCGTGCCGATCAACCCGAAGGCCGGGAACAGCTTCCCGAGCGTGACGAGCACGTGCCGCGCGGCCTCTCCCTCGGCAGCGGTCCGCCGTGCGTCGGCGAGGAGGACGTCGGCCAGCTCGTCCTCGTCCTGGCACTCGAGCGCGAGCGCGATGCCCTGGCGCACGAACGGATCGGCTTCCGCGGCCACCGCCCGCTCCAGGGCGGGCGCACCGCCCGTGCGATGAACGCGGGCCAGCTGCTTGAGCGCCGCGATCACCTCCTCCGGACTGGTGTCGTCGTCGAGCGCCGCGGCCACGTGGCGCCACGCGCTCGAGAGCCGAGCCCGCGAGAAGGTGACGCCCGTCACCGCGAGCGCACCCCCGACGGTGATGAGCAGCGAGACGGGGTCCATGAACCCCGTCGCCACGGACAGCACCGCTACCCCGGCGGCCAGCCCGAGACCAACCCCGACACGTCCCGTCCTCCGGGCCGTCCGCAACATCGAACGTGCGCGCATGGCCCCGAGTGCAGGTCCGGTGCCAGCGGCCGAGACCTGGACTTCCCGGCCGCGGGGTCGCGCCCGGCCGGCAGAATCGGCCGGGGTGGACATTCCTTCCTTGCAGGCGGTCACCCACCGGCTCTCCGCCGGAGGTGGAGACGCGGGACAGCCGACGGATCTCCGCCGTCCTGCCGGCGGCGCCAGCGAATCAGGCCGGCGCGGATGCAGCCGGCATCGACGCCGAGCGTGTCACAGATGTTCTGGAAGGCAAAGGGCCAGCTCGTGTCGGTGGATGCGACCCACCGTTCGACCTCGCGCGCGAGGTGCCGTCCGCGGCCGTGCTGCGCGTACGCGTCGAGCGTGGCGAGGGCGTCCTCGAACACGGCAAGCATGAGGCGCTTCTCGGGTTGGAAGGTGAGGGGCGGGCGGCCAAAGAACTGTGGCGGGAGCACGGCCTCCGCTTCGAGGTCGCTCAGGTTGTCCCTCATGACGACTCCCCACGGATTAGAACGCGCGACCGAGCCGTTTGGTTGACCGCGGCATGAGGCGCTGATCCTTGCAATCGAAAACGCAGCTGGTAAGAGCCGTCGGTGCATTTCTCCGCGCCGCGTCTGCCGCGGGGTCGGCCGGCGCTCGTCGTGGCCCACCCCGGCCACGAGCTGCGCCTGCACGGCTGGCTCGAGCGTGCCCGTCCGAGCGTCCTGGTGCTGACCGACGGCTCGGGGGCTGGCGGGCAATCGCGCCTCCCGTCCACCAGCCGGCTCCTCGCCGCCGCCGGCGCGACGCCGGGTGCCGTCTTCGGGCGTCTCACGGACCGCGCGCTCTACGCCGCGATCCTGGCCCGCGATGCCGGGCTCGCGCTCGGCCTCGTCGACGAGCTCACCACGATGATCGTCCGGAACGGCATCGACTACGTCGTCGCCGACGCCCTCGAGGGGTACAACCCCGCGCACGACCTCTGCCACGTGCTGGTCAGCGCCGCGGTGGAGCTCGCGGCGCGGGCCGGACGGCGCGTCGTGCACCTCGACTTCCCGCTCGTCGGGCAGCCCGACGCCCTTCCGTCCCGACGAGCATCCGTGAAGCTCCGACTCGACGACGCGGCGCTCGCTCGGAAGCTCGCCGCCGCGAGCGCCTACGTCGGGCTCGGCGACGAGGTCGAGACCGCGCTCGCGGCGCACGGGGTCGAGGCGTTCCGCGTCGAGTGCCTCCGCCCGCTCGCGCCCGACGCGCTCCACGCCCTGCCGCCGGAGGACCCACCGTTCTACGAGCGCTACGGGGCGGGCCGGGTGGCCGCGGGTCGCTACGCGCAGGTGCTGCGCTACCGCGAGCACTTCGAACCGCTGGCCGAGGCCGTGCGTCGACGGGTGCTGGTCGAGGAGCCGTGCGCCGCCTGCGCGTCCTGATCACCAACAACACCCTCGCGGAGCGCGCGGGCTCCGAGCTCTGGGTCCGCGACCTCGCCACCGCGCTCCTCGCGCGCGGCCATGCCCCGATCGCCTTCAGCACCCAGCTCGGCGAGGTGGCCCACGAGCTGCGCCAGCAGACCGTCCCGGTGATCGATCGGCTCGACGCGATCGGCGCGCCACTCGACCTCGTCCACGGCCATCACCACCTCGAGACCATGACGGCGCTGCTGCGCTTCCCCGGCGTTCCGGCGGTGTACGTTTGTCACGGCTGGTTGCCGTGGCAGGAGGCGCCGCCGCGCTTCCCGAGCATCCGGCGGTACGTCGCCGTCGACGATACGTGCCGCGACCGGCTCGTGTGCGAGTACGGTATTCCGGAGGCGCACGTCCGGGTCCTCCTCAACTTCGTCGACCTGGCGCGATTCGCGCCTCGCGATCCGCTCCCGGCCCGGCCCAGGCGCGCCCTCGTGTTCAGCAACGCCGCCAGCGAGCACACCCACCTGCCCGCGGTGCGCGAGGCCTGCACGCGGGCGGGCGTCACGGTCGACGCGCTGGGGATCGGGTCAGGGACGGCCGCGGTGCGGCCCGAGGAGGTGCTCGCCGGCTACGATGTCGTCTTCGCCAAGGGCCGCTCGGCGCTCGAGGCGCTCGCCGTCGGCGCCGCCGTCGTCCTCTGCGACGCGAACGGCGTCGGGCCACTCGTGATGAGCGGGAACTTCGACCGCCTGCGCCGGCTCAACTTCGGCGTGCGTGTGAGCCGCGAGCCGGTGTCGCCGGAGGTCCTCGCGGGTGAGCTCGCCCGCTACGACGCCGCCGACGCGGCCGCCGTCGCGCGGCGGGTCCGCGCCGAGGCGGGGCGGGAGGCCGCCGTGGACGAGCTGATCGGCATCTACCGCGAGGTGCTGGCGCAGCATGCGGCGAGCCCCGCGCCCGATCCCGTGGAGGAGGCGCGCGCGGCGTCCGCGTATCTCCGCTGGCTCGGCCCCTTCCTCAAGGCGGAGATGGGCGCGATCGAGCAGCGCGAGCGGCTGTGGGCGCGCGGCGAGCACGCGCGGCTCGCTGCCGAACGTGACCAGGCTCGGGCCGAGCAGGACGCGCTGCGCGCCGAGGCGGGGCGGCTCGAGGCGGCCCTCCGCCGCGTCGCCAACGAGCTGGCGGAGACACGCACGCAGGTCGACGCCCTGCGCGGCTCGCTCACCATCCGCAGCCGCGACCGGCTGCTGGCCACACCGGTCGTCGGCGAGCTCTTGCGCCTTCTCCTCCGCGTCGCCAAGACCCGTCAGAACCCTTCCTGGCGCCGGATCGTCCAGAAGTCGTCCGAGAGACCGCGGTTGGCGAGGTAGTCGTACGGCATCGTGAAGTACCCGTTCATGCCCCAGCCGGTGCCCCACGAGTTCCGGACGAGGAAGCGCTTCTTCGCGTCGTCGTAGCCCACCGCCAGCACCGCGTGCCCTCCGAGCACTTTCTCCCTCGGCCTCGGCATCGGGACCACGCCAGTCTCCGCCACCCGGGCGGACTCGAACGTCTCGTAGACGGTGAAGCCGAAGACGAACGGGTAGCCGTCGGCGAGGCATGCCCGCATCTCGTTGACCGTCTGCAGACGGGCATACGCGGTGACCTGGTGATCGGCCGCTTCCCGGTAACACGCGGCGCTCGGCTTCACCGTGAACTTCGAGATCACGTACGGCCACTTCTTCTCCGCGCAGACGCCCTGCTTGACGAGCGTCTTGATGCCGTCCCGGAGCATGGCGCCCGCATCCTCGCTGACGGTGTGCTCGATCACCCGCTCGTCGTAGTAGATGAACAGCCGACTCACGTTCACCAGCGGGACGCGGTCCTTCTTCTCGAGGAACTCCACCGCGCCGGCGAGCGCATTGGCCGTGCAGCTCCCGAGGTCTCCTTGATCCTCGACCGGTGAGCACCCGCGGCGGAGGTCGACCGACGAGGGCAGCCGCGCCGGTACCCTGTGCACCGCGCCGTACAGGATGTCGCGGTGATCCGGCAGGTCGGGGATCCAGCCGTAGCCGAGCTTCAGCCCGGTCTCCTTGCGTCTCGCTCCCCGCTTCATCGCCGCCATACCGTCCTCCTCGCCGGGTCAACCGGGCGGCACCAGCGTTTCCCTGGTGAGGATGCGCTGAAAGACGAACTTCTCGTAGGCCGCCGCCACCTGCGTCCCGTCGACGACGAGCAGGTTCTCGTCGTTGTGCTTCTCGGCGGCATTGGTCCAGTTGAAGCTGCCGGTGCAGACGGTCTTGCCGTCGAAAATTCCCACCTTGTTGTGCATCAACGCCGTCTGCTTCACCGCGACATGAACCGCGACGCCCGCCTGCCGCAGCTTCTCGATCAACTGCTTCTGTACGGGGTTCTCCGGACTCTGGCTCTGCTCGGCATCGGTGACGACGGCCACCGTGACGCCGCGTTTCCGCGCGGCGATCATCGCGTCGACGATGCGTCGCTCCGTGAGCGTGAAGATCGCGACGTGCGCCGTCTTCCGGGCCGCGTTGAACAGATCGATGATGGCCTTCGCACAATCGAGCTGCGGGTCGTGGCTCGGCGTCGTCCCCAGGCTGAAAAACACACCACGAACGGTGCCGTGTGCCGCCAATCGCTCCGTCGGCATAACACACTCCGTCTCACGGCCCGGGGCAAGCCGCTGCGGGACCGCTTAACCCGACGGCGAGCCGACGATCAAGTCCCCTACACGTCGCCGTCAGGAGACCGGCACCAGCAGCACCACACTGTAGCCGACGGCGGTAAGGGAAGAGCGTGTAACCACAAACCGACCGCCGGCATACGGCTCGAGACGGCGATCGTGTGAGTCGCCCGCGGCGCCGTCTGGCTGAGCAGTCACACGCCCAAGGTTTCGGCAGCCGGCGAAGCAGATGGCGCCGACGCCGCTGGCTGGCCGACGCGACCAGGATGGTCGGTCTCTTGCATGGTGAACCCGGCATGACTCGCGCTCTCGGCTGGCCCGGCGCGAGCCGGTGTGCGGTAGGGCGCTCGCATGCTCGACACCTGATCCCGTAGACGAGCGTCCTGGCCGCCGCCAGCCGGGAAGCGCACAAGTCGCATGGATCTTGCCGGCCTCACGGGGTCCGGCGCCCTTCGCGCGGCGTCTCGATCGCTGCGAGCAGCGCGTCGACCTGCCCCATGACTTCGGCGAGCGCCGCGCGCGGCTTCGGCGCCCGCGACACCATCATCGCCCCCTCGCACAGCGCTCCGAACAGGAGGTGGGCGAGGGGCTTGAGCGATCCCGAGACCCGGCCCTCGGCCATGGCCTGCTGGAGCGCACCTTCGATGAGCCCGAGGCTGTAGCGTGCGTCGATCTCGCGCCATGCCTCCCAGCCGAGCACGACCGGCCCGTCGCGGAGAATGACGCGCTGCACGCCGGGGTCTATCGAGGCCTCGAGGAAGGCTCGACAGCCGGCCCGGAACTGACTCCACGCGTCGGGTCCGCGCGCGCCGGCGGCCGACGCTTCCATGAGCGCCTGCTCCGTCTCGTGGAAAACGGCGAGGAAGATCGCCTTCTTATCCGGGAAATGATGGTAGAAGGCGCCCTTGGTGACGCCGGCGCGGGCGGCGATGTCCTCGATGAACGTCCGCGTGTAGCCGCGGGTGCGAAAGAGCTTTCGCGCCACGGCCAGGAGCTTGCCACGCGTCGCCTCGGACCTCTCCTCCTGGGTCGGCACGCGCGCGACAGTAGCAGTATTGACTTACCTACGCCAAGTATGTAGCGACATACCCCGAGTAGGTAAGTCGAACTGGGCGCAACGAGGCAACGGGAGGATCGAATCATGGATGCACGGAGCTTTCACGCATCGCGACGGTACGCGAACACGGCGTTCGGCCGGGTCGCCTACGTCGAACGAGGGTCGGGCCCGGTGGCCGTGTTCGTCCACGGCTTCCCGTTGAACGGGTTCCAGTGGCGCGACGTCATCGAGAGTCTCGCGGGCACACGCCGATGCGTGGCCCTCGACCAGATGGGTCTCGGCCACACGGAGGTCGCGGCGAATCAGCCCCTCGAGCTTGCGGATCAAGCGGCCATGATCGCGGCGGTCGCCGATGCGCTCGGCGCCGACCGGATCGACCTCGTCGGCAACGATTCGGGCGGCGGCATCTGCCAGGCCTTCGCCGCCCGTTTCCCCGAGCGCGTCCGGAGCCTGACGCTCACCAACTGCGAGGTCCACGACTACTGGCCGAACGAGGCGCTCAAGAACTTCTACGACTCGTGGCGGGCAGGCGCGGTGGTGCCTGCCCTGCAGGCGATGCTGAACGACCCGTCGGCCGCGCGTGCCGGCTTCGGACCCGCCTACGAAGACCCGGTGCATCTCACCGACGAGGCCGTGCGCGTCTATCTCGAGCCGATCCTCGCCAGCGAGGAGCGCATCGCGACCCTGACCCGCCTGGTGCTCGCGAACACGGACTCGGCGGCGACCGTCGCCCTCGAGCCTGCGCTCAGGCGGCTCCAGGCGCCGACGCTCGTCATCTGGGCCGACGCCGACGTCTTCTTCGACTCGC
>VBKF01000215.1 GCA_005888095.1 Deltaproteobacteria bacterium
CTGACCGCGCTCGCAGTCCAATTCCGAACACACGGCGCCCGACCCTCGTCGAACGTCGAGTCATTCCGGTAGGTTCTCCCCCTTCCACCGCGCCCGCCCCATGCGTGTTAGCCTGCGAGCCTCGACAGGGTATCCCCGCCAGGTCCCGCCAGCTTCGGCACCCGCGCTCCCTCCCCCTCCACCAACCCATCCAGCGGCGAGCGCACACCCGCCGGTCCCCGGTTCAGGACGTGCGTGTAGATCATCGTGGTCCTAACATCGCGGTGTCCCAGCAGTTCCTGGACGGTCCGGATGTCGTAGCCATCCTCGAGGAGATGCGTCGCGAAGGAGTGTCGGAACGTATGGCAGGACGCCGGCTTGGTCAGGCCTGCCTCGCGGACCGCCCGGTACACGGCGCGCTGCACGACCGTCTCGTGGAGATGGTGCCGCCGCCGCTGGCTGGTCGTCCGCTCGGTGTACGTCCGCGTGGCGGGGAAGACCCACTGCCACGCCCACTCACGGCCGGCGTTGGGGTACTTCCGGGCGAGGGCATGCGGCAGCTCCACCCACCCGGCGCCTGCGCGCAGGTCGCGCTCGTGCTGCGCCCGGACGCGCGCGAGCTGACGCTCCAGCGCGGGCCGCACGACGGCCGGAAGAAGGGTCACCCGGTCGCGATCGCCCTTCCCGCTCCGCACGACGATCTGATTGGCCGCGAAGTCGAGGTCCTTGACGCGCAGCCGCGCGCACTCCAGGAGGCGAAGGCCGGCGCCGTAGAGAAGGACCGCCATCAACCTGGGCGTCCCCCGCAACACCAGCAGCACGGCGCGCACCTCGTCCCGGGAGAGGACCACCGGCAACCGCTCCGGTCGCACCGCCCGGACCAGCTCGTCGAGCCATGGCAGCTCCACGCCGAGGACGGGCCCGTACAGGAACAGCAGCGCCGCCAACGCCTGATTCTGCGTCGACGCGCTCACCCTTCCCTCTACCGCGAGAGACGAGAGGAAGCGCGACACCTCCGCCGCGCCCATCTCGGCCGGGTGACGCTTCGCGTGAAACACGATGTAGCGCCGGATCCATCCCAGGTAGGCGCGCTCGGTCCGGCGACTGTAGTGGCGCAACCGGAGCGCGTCACGTACTGTGTCGAGCAGCCGCGGCTTGCGCGGGACGAGGCCGGCTCCCTCGCTCACGTACCACGCGCGTCCGCTGACGCCTGCCGCCTCGCACGTCACCGCCCACATGGGGGCGGGAGTATAGGCCCCGCCGCTCCGCCGAGACAACACTCTCACGCGCAAGAAATGCAGGCACATTCCTGCCCAGGCGGCCCCCGGGCGGGGCCTGTAGCGGGCTACCAGGGGCGGCGCCGACAGTCCGGACCGCACGACCTGCGGGCAGCTCCGTCTCGACGGGATGATCTTGGCCCGGCTGCCGCTCGGCGGCGTGAACAACGCCTTCGACACCATGCGGCGCGGGACGGCAAGGCATGATCGTCTTCGAGTAGGCGTTCGATTGACGGAACCGGCCGGGGGGTGGTAGCCGCCCGCCTGAGCGCGCGAGCGCGCGCCCGGGAAGGTCAGCCACGATGCTCGACGACACCAGCCGGCGCGGCGAGCGCAACAAGGCGATCGTCCGCGCCCTCTACGAGGCGTACAACCGCCGCGACTACGAGGCCGCCTTTGCGCACAAGGCCGAGGACTACACGATCGAGGTGACCGGCACGTCCTGGGTCTCCGGGCGCTTCCAGGGCCGGGACTACGTGCGCCATGAGCTGCTGCCGCGAGTCTTCCCCGAGGGGGTCACCTTCCGGCTGCGCAACCTCGTCGCCGAGGGCGACGTCGTGATGGCGGAGTGGGAGAACGAGGCGCACCGCGGCGGCAGCGTCTATCGCGGCCGCGCGGTCGAGGTCTTCGAGTTCGAGGGCGACAAGATCAAGCGGGTGCGGGCCTACGTCGATCCGGCGCCGCAGATGGCGTTCTTCGGCGAGAGGCCGCCCGCGTCCGGGTAGCGCCCGCGGTTCACTCCGCCGACAGGCTGGCCGCGCGGTAGACGAGCGGCCGGTCGGACACATAGTGGCCATGGGGCCCGATGAAGGCGTCAACGCGAATCCAGAGGTCGGCGGTCGCTGGGTGGCCCAGGAAGCTGCGGAGCGCGGCCTCGTCGCGAAGGGCGAAGAGAGAGGTGACGGCCGCGCTCGGTCGCGAGGCGTCGACGAAGCTCTCGATCCGCACGAGGCCATCCGTGGACAGGAACCGCCGGCGGCCCTCCGTCGAGAACCATGTCTCGAAGGCGTCGAGCTGTCCGGGGAGTACGCCAAACGGAAAATTGCTCGCGAGTCCCGCGCAGCCTGCAGGGAATTCGACCTGCCGCGACCGCCGCGTTCAGAGACGGTGGACGCGCATCGGGAGCCCGCCCCGCGGGCGGAGGGTCACGAGCGGCTCGGGCTCGGCCGCGTGTCCCTGCGGGAGATCGAGGCGCCAGCGCGATGCGACGGTCGCGAGCACGAGCTGGGCCTCCGTCAGCGCGAAGGTGTTGCCGATGCAGAGCCGGGGACCGCCGCCGAACGGGAAGTAGGCGAAACGGGGCCGCGTCGCAGCGCGTTCCGGCGCGAAGCGCTCCGGGTCGAACGTCTCGGGGTCGGGCCAGAACGCGGGATGGCGGTGCGTCACCCAGGGGCTCAGCGCCACGTTGCTGCCGGCGGGGATGCGGTAGCCGCCGATCTCGTCGTCTTCCTTCGCGCGCCGCGACACGAACCAGGCCGGCGGATAGAGGCGCATCGCCTCGTCGATGATCATCCGCGTCCAGGGCAGGCGCGGCAGATCGTCCACCCCCGGGCGCCGCGTCCCGAGCACCGCGCTGAGCTCGGCGCGCTGTTTCTCGGCGACGTCGGGGTGGCGGGCGAGGAGGTACCACGTCCACGCGAGGGCGTTCGCCGTGGTCTCGTGGCCGGCGAGGAGGAGCGTCATCACCTCGTCGCGCAGCTGCCGGTCGGTCATTCCCTCGCCCGTCTCCTCGTCGCGCAGCTCGAGGAGGGTCGTCAGAAGGTCGTCGCCGTCGCCGCCCCCCGCCCGCCGCGTGCGGATGATGCCGAAGACGATGTCGTCGAGCGCCCGGAGCGCGCGGCGTGGGCCCGGCCGCAGCGGCGGACGGCCGGCGAGGAGGAGCCCGATCGGCGAATCGAACTGGGCGGAGATGTAACGGTTGAGCGTCGTGACGGCCTCGCTCAGCGCGTCCGCCGGTCCCCCGATGTCCACCCGGAAGAGCGCCCGCGCGACGATGTCGAGCGCGAGCCGGCTCATCTCCGCGGCGACGTCGAGCACCTCCCCGCGCATCGCGTCCCAGCGGTCCAGCATGAGCTCCGTCCGCGCGGTCATCAGCTCGCCCAGCGCCGCGATCCGCTCGCGATGGAACGCGGGCTGGATGAGCCGTCGCTGCCGGAGCCAGAGCGCCCCTTCGCTGGTGAGAAGCCCATCGCCGAGCACGGGCTTCAGCATCCGGTAGTCGAGATTGTCCTTGCTGTAGTTCGTGTGCCGCTCCTGAAGCACGTGGCGGACGCCGTCCGGATGCGTGACGAGCGTGACGCGCCAGAAGAAGAACCGGAACACGACCACGTCGCCGTGCTCGCGTCGCGTCGCCGCGAGGAGCCCGAGCGGATCCTCCCGCATGCCGCGGAGGATGCGAAGCGTCCCACCCGCGCGGGGGGGCATCGCGGCGCGCCCCCCGATCTCCTGCGCCCGGACCGCCACATCGAGGGCGATATCAGCGTCGTCGGCGAGGGACAAGCCGCTAGCGGTGCGGTCGTCGCTCGGTATGCGCGAGGACGCCTGTACCGGATCTGCCCGCAGCGGACGACTGCTGCGGCATCCGAGCCTATCCGCCCACGATCTCGAGACCGTATCGCTCGTAGACGAGGCGCGCGCGCCGGTCGAGGGTCGCAAGCGCGACGCCCGCCGCCCGCGCGGTAGCCGCGACCAGAGCGTCGTAGGCGGCACCACCCGACACGCCGTGTTCCGGCAAAGCCGACACGAACCGCCGGTGCTCCACCGCCGACAGCACGAGGAACCGCCCCGCAAACCGCTGAACGAGCCAGTCGCGGACCACGCCGGACTCCGCGCGATGAGGCGGCGGGAGCCGCGTCAGCACGGAGAACGTCTCGACCGCACAATGTCCTGGAGAGCTCCGAACGGGGGTCCACGCCGAGGCCGCCGCTGCCCCCGTTGACCTGTGAATCCCGATTCACTAGGCTCGTGAATCAGGATTCACATCCGAGAAGGAGGTGCCGCGTGAGCGTACGCTACCGTGTGGACGGGCCGATCGCCGTGATCACGATCGATCGCCCCGAAGTGGCCAACGCCATCGACCGGCCCACCGCCGAGGCGCTGGCCGACGCTTTCCGCCGCTTCGATGCCGACGAGTCGCTCTCCGTCGCGGTCCTCACCGGCGCGAACGGGAAGTTCTGCGCCGGGGCCGACCTGAAGGCGATGCGGGATGACCCGGCGCGCGTGAGCCGCGTCGCGCCGGACGGGGACGGTCCGGTGGGGCCGACGCGGATGCTCCTCGGCAAGCCCGTCATCGCGGCGGTCGAGGGGCACGCCGTCGCGGGCGGTCTCGAGCTCGCCGCCTGGTGCGACCTCCGCGTCGCGGCCGAGGACGCCGTGTTCGGCGTCTTCTGTCGGCGCTGGGGCATTCCGCTGATGGACGGCGGCACGATCCGCCTCGTGCGCCTCATCGGGCACAGCCACGCGCTGGACCTGATCCTCACCGGCCGCGGCGTCTCCGGCGAGGAGGCGTTGCGGATGGGCCTCGCCAACCGACTCGTCCCACGCGGTCAGGCGCTCGCGGCCGCGATGTCGCTCGCACGGGAGATCGCGTCGCGACCGCAGACGGCGCTGCGCAGCGACCGGCTCTGTTCCTACGAGCAGTGGAGCCTGGCGCTCGACGAGGCGCTCGGCGTCGAGTACCGGCGCGGCATGGCGACCCTCGAGACGGGCGAGATGATCGGCGGTCTCGAGCGCTATGCGTCGGGGGGCTGGCGCGAGGGCCGATTCACGTGAGCCGCGACGAGGAGGTCGCGACGATGGAGGTCCTGGCGGATGATCGGTCGGTGATCCAGCGGATCCTGGACCACATCGACAACGACACGACGGACGTGAGCGAGACGGTCTGGCGCGAGCCGGTGGAGCACTACCGTTCGCCGGAGCGCTTCGCGGCCGAGCTCACGGTGGTGCTCCGCCGTTTTCCAACGCCCTTCTGTCCATCCGCGGCACTGCCGGAAACCGGGTCGTTCGTCGCGCGCGACGCGGCGGGCATCTCGATCCTCGCCGTGCGCGGCAACGACGGCCGCGTCCGGGCGTTCCGCAACGCCTGCCGCCATCGCGGCACCCAGCTGGTCGACGGCTCGGGCTGCGAGAAGGCATTCGTCTGCCGGTATCATGGCTGGACGTACGGGCTCGATGGCGCGCTCCGCCACGTGCCGGACGAGGACGGGTTCCCGGGACTCGAGAAGAGCACGCGCGGGCTGGTGCCGGTCGAGACCGCGGAGACGAGCGGCCTCGTGTTCGTCACCCAGGACACCCCAGGCGCCCGTCTCGAGGCGCTCCCTCCGCTGATTCCGTCCGACCGGCGGCTGGTCGGGACCTTCGCGCGCGACGTGCCCGCCAACTGGAAGGTCGTCGTGGAAGGATTCCTCGAGGGCTACCACATCCGCTCGACCCATCAGGCAACGTTCTACCCCGTGCAGTTCGACAATCTGAACGTCGTCGAAACGTTCGGCAGGAACAGCCGCGTGACCTTCCCGTACCGAGCCATCAACAAGCTTCGGGCGATCCCGCCGGAGGAGCGCAGCGTGGAGGGGAAGCTCACGTACGTCTACCACCTCTTCCCGAACGCGATCGTGGCGACGTTCCCGACCTTCATGGCGATGGTCGTGCTCGAGCCGCTCGCGATCGACCGGACCAACATCATCACGTACGCGCTCACCAAGGACGGCGACGGCCCCCTGGCCGGGCACTCGGCGGGCCAGCGTCCGTCCGAGTTCGTCGACGCGGGCGCGGTCGAGGATCGCGCGATGGCGTGCGCGGTCCAGCGCGGACTCGCGAGCGGCGCGAACGAGTTCCTCGAGTTCGGCCGATTCGAGGGGGCCATCGGCCATTTCCATCGCACGCTCCGCGACGCGTTGGCGGGAGCCGGGGCGACATGAGCGGCGTTCCTGCGGAGGAGGCGGAGGCCCAGGCGCAAGGCACGCGCGAGCGTCTTCTCCGTGCCGCGGCGGCGGTGATCCAGGAAGGCGGGTGGGGCTCGGCGTCGGTCGGGGCGATCGCCCTGCGGGCCGGGGTGGCAGCCGGCACGCTCTACCGGCACTTCGCCTCGAAGGCGGAGCTGTTCGTCGAGGTGTTCCGTGCCGTCTCACAGCGCGAGGTGGCCGCCATGCGCGCCGCCTCGGCGCACGCGGGAAGCGTCCCGGAACGCTTCGAGGCCGTCGTCGCGACGTACGCGGGGCGCGCGCTCCGCAACCGGCGTCTCGCCTGGGCGCTCGTCTACGAGCCTGTGGACCCGCTCGTCGATGCCGAGCGTCTCGCCTATCGACGCGACTACCGCGAGAACATGGCCCGCCTGCTCCGGGAGGGGATCGAATCGGGCGCGATGCCGGTGCACGATGCGGACCTGGCTGCCGCCGCGGTCGTTGGCGTGATCGCCGAAACCCTGGTGGGCCCGCTGTCGCCCGTCGCGGACGTCACGCGGTCGGAGGAGGACATCGTCGCCGCGATCGTGTCGCTCTGCCGGCGGGTCGTCGGGCTGCCGACGCGGACGGATGGTGCCCGTCGCCCGCGTCCGCGGCCGGCCAGCCAGCGACGCCTGCGGCGCCGTCGTCGGGAGAGTGCTCGCTGAGATCGACCGGCGCGGGCCGCGACTTCAGCAGCTTGAAGTTAGCGCACGCCGAGGTGAACCGCCGGGTCGCCGCTCGCGAGATAGCCGTTGTATGCGTAGGAGGGAATAGCCAGGATGAACGCCCGAAGTATGGTTGTCCGACCCTGACATCGCCCATTCCGGGCTCCGGTCCGACAGGCCCGACTCCTCTCAGGTCGGTGCGTGCCCCGAGCGCTTCGAGAAGGCCTACGGGTTGACCGGCCGCCAAGGTGCAGGGCAGCGAATCGCACCTCAGTTTTCGAGCAACGCAACCGTGCCGCCCCCGCCCCAGTCGTGGCTTGCCCCCCGCAGGCGGTCGTAGTACGAGTGTGTATCGCATGGCTCTGAGCCTTCGCCTGGATCCCGAGACCGAGCGGCTCGTGAACCGTTTGGCCCGCACGCGCGGGCAGACGAAGTCCGATGTCCTTCGTGAGGCGCTCCGTGCCCTCGCGCGGGAGCAAGCCGCCCCTCGCTCGGGTCCGACAGTGTACGACGCCATCGCGCACCACATCGGTTGCTTCGACAGCGGAGGGCTGAACCTGTCCGCAAAGACGGGCCGGCGCTTCGCCGTGTTGCTGGCAGAGCGCAAACGTGAGCGGCGTTCTCGTTGACGCGGGACCGTTGGTCGCCCTGCTCGACCGCTCCGACCAGCATCACCGGGCGTGCGTGGAAGTGAGCCGGAGAGTTCGCGGCCCCTTGGTGTCGGTGTGGCCCGCCCTCACCGAGGCGATGTACCTCCTGGGGAACTCCGCCGAAGCGCAGGACGCGCTCTGGGACATGCTGGAGACGCGAGCGGTGCTCCTGGCAACCCTCGACCTGGCGGACGTACCCCGCATGCGGGAGTTGATGCGAAAGTACCGTGACCGGCCGATGGACCTGGCTGACGCTGCGCTCGTACGCGTCGCCGAGCGCGAGAAGATCCGCACCGTGTTCACGGTCGATCGTGGCGACTTCGAGGTCTATCGCCCGTCCCGATCGGGGCGCTTCGCGATCATCCCCAGGTGACGGAGCACCCGTACGGTCGCGCTCGTCGGACACAGATAGCGGAAGGCCTGATCCGTCCGTACGCGGTCCCGCGCAATCCGAACGCGGCGTTCTGCCGCATAGCGAATCAATGGCTTCGAGGAGTGCCGACGATACGAAGCGGACAAAGGGCCGTCCAGAAAGTCTCGGAGCGGTCGCACTCAAGAACACGTCCGAGCTCATCCCGAACCGTTTCGCCGCGGTCCGGGCTTCCGGTGCAGCCGCCCGACTGCAGCCGGGGCCCCGCGGTGCACGTTCCGTCATGCGGTCCGCTGCTTCGCAGCCCACTTTCTCCGGCCAACGCCGTCGGCCTAGAATCTGGCACGCGCGTTGCCTTCGCGTGAGGTGAGCCCATGCCGTTCTTCGGCTTCCTGATGGCAGCCTTCCTCTTCTGCCACTTCAATCGCCGGCTCCGGCACTACCGCCGGCGGATCGGCGACGGCGACACCTGCGGCGACGGGTGGAACCGACAGTGGGGCGAACAGTGGCAACGGCACGCGCGGCGCGCCGCCCGCCGCGCCGCGCGGGAGGCCACGCGATGGGGGCGGCAGGCCGCCGAGCCCGCGAAGTCGCTCTCCCCCGAGGAGGAGGCCCTCCGGCGGGCCCGCCGCCGCGCGGGCGCGCAGGCCGGCTTCTACGCGCACCTGATGAGCTACCTCGGGGTCATCGCCTTCCTCGCCCTGATCAACCTCTTCACCACCCGCTACCCGTGGTTCATCTGGCCCGCATTCGGCTGGGGCATCGGTCTCTTCTCGCACTGGATGGCGGTCTTCGGCTCGCACCTGGTGCGCGAGCGGTACTTCGACCCGGCGGTCGAGCGCGAGCTGCGCCGCGAGCGGGCGACCATGCAGACCGAGAAGCAGGCGAGCATCGACGAGCTGTCGTCCAGCATCGCGCACGAGATCCGGAACCCGATCGCCGCGGCGAAGAGCCTGGTCCAGCAGATGGGCGAGGACCCGACCTCGGTGGAGAACGTCGAGTACGCCAAGGTGGCGCTCGAGGAGCTGGAGCGTGTCGAGCACCGGGTCTCGCACCTCCTCAAGTACGCGAAGGAGGAGGACTACAGCTTCGCGCTGGTCAATCTCGCGAACGTCATCGACTCGGCGCTGACGCAGCTGCGCGCGAAGCTCGATGCGGCGAAGATCGCGATCTCGCGCAACTACATCGCCGGCCCGACCGTGCAGGCCGATGCCGAGAAGCTCCGGCAGGTGTTCGCCAACCTCGTCGACAACGCGATCGATGCGCTCGCGACCATCCCGGAGGGCCGGCGGATCGACCTCTTCCTGGAGAACGGCGACGGGCTCGCCACGGTCCGGGTGCGCGACAACGGCTGCGGCATCCCGTCCGAGAAGCTCGACCGGATCTTCAACCCGTTCTTCACCACCAAGGAGAAGGGCACCGGCCTCGGGATGGCGATCTCGAAGAAGATCGTCGAGGCCCACGAGGGCGCGATCGAGGTGGCGAGCGAGGTCGGGCGCGGGACCGAGTTCAAGGTCATGCTGCCGCTGCCGGCGAGGAGCTGAGATGCAGGGCCGCATCCTCGTGGTCGACGACGAGAAGGCGATGCTGCTCGCCTTGAAGGGGCTGCTCACCAAGGAGGGCTACCACGTCGAGACGACGGTCAGCGGCGCGGAGGCGCTCCGGCAGATCGAGACCGGGAGCTTCCACGTCGTCATCACCGACCTCAGCATGAACGGCGTCGGCGGCATGCAGGTGCTCGAGCACGCCCGGCGCTTCGACCCCGACCTGGCGGTCATCATGATCACGGCGCACGGCTCGGAGAAGATCGCCGTCCAGGCGATGAAGCTCGGCGCCACCGACTACGTGCCGAAGCCCTTCGACAACGACGAGCTGCGCGTGGTCGTCCGCCGCGTGATCGAGACGGTGCTGCTCCGGCGCGACCATCGCCGCCTCCTCGACCAGATGCGGGACGTCTACGGCTTCGAGCAGATCGTCGGCCGGAGCCCGGCGATGCGCCGCCTCTTCGAGACCATCGACAAGATCGCCGACACCGACGTCACCGTGCTCATCCGCGGCGCGAGCGGGACCGGCAAGGAGCTGGTCGCGAACGCGCTTCACTACCGCAGCCCGCGGCGCGCCAAGCCGCTCGTCAAGATGAACTGCGCGGCCCTCAGCCAGGAGCTCGTCGAGAGCGAGCTCTTCGGCCACGAGCGGGGCGCCTTCACGGGCGCGATCGCCCGGCGCGAGGGGAAGTTCGAGGCGGCCGACGGCGGCACGCTCTTCCTCGACGAGGTGGGCGACATGCCGCTCGATACCCAGGCGAAGCTGCTGCGCGCCATCCAGGAGAAGGAGTTCGAGCGGGTGGGCGGCAACACGGCCATCCGCGTCGACGTCCGCCTCATCGCCGCCACCAATCAGGACCTCGAGGGCGCCGTGCGGGCCGGCCGCTTCCGCGAGGACCTCTACTACCGGCTCCGCGTCGTCGAGCTCGCGATCCCGCCCCTCGCCGAGCGGCGCGAGGACATCCCGCTCCTGATCGATCACTTCCTGAAGGACGCCGCCAAGCGCTTCGGGCGCGAGGTGAAGCCGCTCACCGGCGAGGCGCTGCGCGCCTGCCAGACGCACCCGTGGAAGGGCAACGTGCGCGAGCTCCGCTCCGCGGTGGAGCAGGCGCTGCTCCTGGCACCCGGGCCGGAGATCACCGCGACCGATCTCTTCACGAACGCCCCGGCCGACGCGAGCCCGCCGTCGCCCGCCGCCGCGCCCGCATCCTTCCGCGAGGCGAAGGAGCGCGTGGTCGAGACATTCGAGCGCGACTACCTGCTGGACGCGCTCCGCCGCCACGGCGGCAACATCACCAAGGCCGCCGAGGACATCGGCATGCACCGCCAGAACCTCCAGCAGAAGATGCGCGAGCTCGGCATCAGCGCCGAGGACGCGAGCAAGAAACCCGCCTGAAGGAGAGCGCCATGCACGTCGTCGCGAGAGTCTCGAACCTGCTGCGCGGCCTCCTCACCCGCTGGATCGGGCGGCGCGAGCATCGCCACCCCGACGCCGTGTACGAGGCGGCGATCGGGGAGCGCGTGGTGCAATACGGGAAGCTCCGGCACGCCGCGGCCGGCATCCTCTACATGCGGAGCAAGCTCGCCCGGCAGCTCGCGTCCGAGTCCGCCGAGCTCTTCCGCGTCGGCCGCCAGCTCGACATCGCGGTCGAGCACGACGACGACACCGCCGCGCTGGCGCTGATCGGCCGTCGCGACGTCCTGGCGGCGGAGGTCGATCGCCTCACCGCCGAGCTCACCGAGCTCACCCGCGAGGCCGAGGGCGCCAAGGACAACCTGATCGCCTTCCAGGAGGAGATCGTCCGCCTGCGCGAGGAGCGCGTGCGCATGCTGGCGCGCCTGGCCAACGCGAAGGCGCGCCTCCGCTTCCAGGCGACGCTCAACGGCCTCTCGACGGATGCGGACATCCGGGCGCTCGAGGAGGTCCGCGATCACATCAACCGGCTCGTCGCCGAGACCCAGGTGAGCCGCGACCTCGGCGACAGCGAGCTCGAGCGCCGGCTCGGCCACATCCGGGAGGCCGAGGCCGAGCGCACGGCACGCGCCCAGCTCGAGGAGCTGAAGCGTGTGCGCGACGGGAGGCCTGCGCCGATGGCCCTCCCGGATGCCGCGCCCGCGCGATGACCCACGGAGGTCACTGGCTGGCCCGCTGCTTCGTGGCGGCGCCGGTGTCCGCGCGGTCGGCGAGGATGGCTTCGAGGGTGCGCGTCTTCGGGCAGGCGAGCCCGATCTGCCGCAGGACGTCGAAGACGTTGTAGAGTCCGAGGTACAGGATGGGCTTGCCGCTCGTCAGCAGGGCGGCGGCCACCTCCCGCTCGGCGTCCGCCCACGTGACGACGTTGGTGAACCCGATGTGACCGAAGCAGTGCTCGGTGTCGGGCCCGTAGAGGCTCAGCCACCGGCCGCCCAGCATGAAGCCGAGCCCGTACCGCAGCGGCAGGCCGATGCTGAAGTCGATCTCGCCGTACGAGTGCTCCGTGACCGCCCGGCGGATCGTTCGCGACTCGAAGACCCGGACGCCGTTCTGGATGCCGCCGTCCAGCAGGAGCTGGTAGAAGCGGCTGACCTCCTCGGCAGTTGCCACCAGGTTGCCCGCGGGCACGAGGGCGGTGAGGAAGCGGGGATCGTTGGAGAGCTCGATCGCCTCGTAGAATCCCACGCCCAGCGCCCGCCAGAGGATCGTCGACAGCGGCGGGAGCACCGGCGGTCCCGTCGCGTAGCTGCGCGCGACCGCGTCCACGTCGTGCAGGTCGACGCCGTACCGCAACCAGCGGAAGCCCAGGGGCCGGCGGATGGTCTCGTCGAGCAGGGCGCGGATGCTCCGGCCGGTGACCCGGCGGACGATCTCGCCCAGCACGAAGCCGCCGGTCATGGCGTGGTAGGCGAGGCGCTGGCCGGGCCGCGAGGAGAGCTGCGCGCCGCAGAAGATGCGCACGATCTCGTCCGGCTGCGCCAGGGACTCGAGCCGCATCACCTCGGGCGGGAGGTTGGGCATCCCCGCGCGGTGGCTCAGCAGGTGGCGGATGGTGACGCGATACTTCCCGTGCGCCCCGAACTCCGGGATGTACTCCGAGACCGCGTCGTCGAGGCGGAGCGCATCGCGCTCGTCGAGCAGGTGGATCAGCATCGCGGTGACGGCCTTCGCCGCCGAGAAGATGTTGAAGGGCGTCTCGGGCGTGCAGAGCACCTTCGGGCCCTCGGGCGGATCGGCCGGGCCGTTGCCGCTGGCGTGCCCGATGGCACGGTCGATCACGATGCGGCCCTTGCGGCGGACGCACAGCTGGATCGCGGGGTGGATGCCGCTCCGGTAGAGGCGCTCGACCGCCGCCCAGATGCGCGCCGGCCCGTCGGGGACGACCCCGGCCTCGCGCGGATCGACCTCGTTCTCCGCGCGGACGGTCGTGACCTCCTCGAGGCGCGGAGGGACGCGGCACCTCTGCACGAGGGTCGGCAGCACGGCGGTGGGATTCTACACCGGCGCCGGCAGCGAGCGGCAGCCGGTAGTCCGGCCCTGGCGGGCCGCCGGGACGGCGACGCGCACAGCCGGCGCCTGCAGGGTAGTTGACAACAGATTGTCGTCATGGCAACATGTCCCCATGTGGGACCGCGCCGCATCACGTCGGGCACCCTGGCCGACCGAGCACTTTCCGTTTCAGAGCCGCTACGTGGATGTCGACGGGCACCGCATCCACTACGTCGACGAGGGGAAGGGCCCTGTCCTGCTCTTCCTGCACCCCGCACCCGCCGCGGCCTTCATGTACCGCGAGTTCATCGCGGCGCTGCGCGAGCGGTTCCGGTGCGTGGCGCTCGACTACCCGGGCTTCGGGTTGTCCGTGGCCCGCAGTGACTCGCTCTTGACGCTCGAGGAGTACGCCGGTGCCGTGGCCGGGTTCGTGGACGCCGTGGATCTCCGAGCCATCACGCTCGTGCTTCACGACGCGGGCGGGCCGATCGGCTTCCGTGCCGCGGCCATGGCTCCCGACCGGTATGGCGCCTTCGTGGTGAGCGACACCTTCGCGTTCCCGCTCCGGGAGTTCCGGCTCGTGCGCACGGTGCTCCGGTTCGTGTCGACCTCTGCCGCCGTGCGTGCCCTCAACCGTCGGCTCAACCTGCTGCCGCGGCTCGTGTCGACCGTTGCGCCCGTTCGCCGGCGCCTGCCGCGCGAAGTCCGTCGCACATATCGCGCCCTGTTTCCCACGCCCGAATCGCGTGACCGCATCCTGGACCTGCTCCGGGAGCTCGCTCGAGGTGACGATTTCCTGGAGCGCACCGAAGAAGGCATCCGGAGACATTTTCGATCGCGACCGGCTCTCCTGATGTACGGGCAGTACGACCCGGTTCGGCTGCTCGGCTTCATGCGACGGTTCGAGCAGATGTTTCCGAACCATCGTTCGCGCGTCGTCCGGTGGGAAGGACACTTCCCCCACGAGGGAAGCCCGGAGCGGATGATCGCCGAGATCATCGACTGGATGGAGGACGTGGAGAAGGGAGCGTATGGCGAAGCGCACGCCGGCCGCCGAGCAGCTGACCCAGCTCATCCTGACGGTGTTTCGCTTCCATGGCAGCCTTGAGCGACACGGGATCAAGCTCACGCGGCCGTTCGCACAGACGCCGGCGCGCTGGCAGGTACTGAGCGCGGCCTGGGGCGAAACGCGCACGGTGCCGCAGATCGCGCGGCGCATGGGTCTCACGCGCCAGGCGGTGCAGCGCGTGGCGGGGGTGCTCGAAGCCGAGGGCCTGGCGAGGTTCGCGCGGAACCCCGCACACCGCAGCTCCCCGCTGCTCGAGCTGACGCCGGATGGCGAAGCCCTCGTCGCGAAGATCAACGCGGCGCAGATCGGCTGGGCGAATCGGGTTGCGCGCGGCCTCGATCGCCGCCGGCTTGCCGAGACGACGCGGACGCTGCAAGAGCTCTCGGAGCGCCTCGATCGCGCGGCCGGTTGAGT
>VBKF01000216.1 GCA_005888095.1 Deltaproteobacteria bacterium
CAAGTTCTACTACGGCCTCGACCTCGCGCACGCCTTCGCCGAGACGGCGGAGCCGCGATTCCTCGCCGCCTGGGAGCGCCTCGCCCGGTCGTGGATCCGGACGGTACCGGTCGGCGCCGACCCGAGCCACGTGGCCGGCCGGCGCATCCAGAACTGGATCTATGCCTGGAACATGTTCGCGGCGGCGCCGGGTTTCCCCGGCCTCTCGCCCGGCACCGCGGCCTGCATCGCCGGCAGCCTCGCCGCGCAGGTCCGTGATCTGCGGGGTCGGCTCACGCCCGAGCGGAACCACCGCACCCTCGAGCTCTACGCGCTCTTCATCGCGGCGCTCGCCCTCCCCGACCTCGACCCCGACGGCACGCTCCTCGACTTCGCCGTCACGGCCCTGTCGGAGAACCTGCTGACCGACGTCCTGCCGGACGGCGTCCACCGGGAGCGCTCGACGCACTATCACATGATCACGCTCCGGACGTTCGTCGGCGTCCGGGAGAACGCCCGGCGCTTCGGGGTCACGCTGCCCGACGGCTACGACGAACGGCTGGCGCGGGCCTGCGAGTTCGCGCTCCACTGCCACCGGCCCGACGGCGGCATCCCCGCCCTCTCGGACGCGGACGGCGGCTCGTACCTGGGCCTCCTCGAGCGTGCGGGAGGTCTGCTCGGCCGTCCCGACTTCCTGTGGGCGTCGACGGCAGGCGGCCGCGGCGCGCCGCCCGAGGAATGCGGCCCGAGCTTCCCGCTCGGCGGCTACTTCATGCAGCGCAGCGGCTGGGGGGCCAATGGCACGCCGTTCCGCGACGAGCGGTTTCTCATCTTCGACTGCGGGCCGCTCGGCGA
The DNA here is from genome assembly GCA_005888095.1 of Deltaproteobacteria bacterium. Taxonomy (GTDB): domain Bacteria; phylum Desulfobacterota; class Binatia; order DP-6; family DP-6; genus DP-3. Next base: position 835 of record VBKF01000216.1, read on the forward strand.
CGGCTCGCACGGCCACTACGACCTCCTGAACGTCGAGATCGCCGCCGGCGGCCGGCCGCTCGTCGTCGACCCGGGCCGCTACAGCTACTCGGAGGCCACCCCGAACTGGCGCCGCTGGTTCAGGGGCACCGCCGCCCACAACACCGTCTGCGTCGACGGGCTCGACCAGACCCCCTACGCTCGCGGCAAACCCAACGACGCCGTCGCACAGGCCACGTTCCTCGGCCGTCACCGGGCGCCCGGGCTGGACGTCCTGCACGGCGAGGTCCGGAGCCCGTGCTACGACGTGGTCCACTCCCGCCGCGTCGTCTTCGTCGCCGGGGAGTACTGGCTCCTCGAAGACCGCCTGCGCGGCGATCGACCGCACCGCTACGACACCCGCTTCCACCTCGCGGCCGACGCCTGGCACCGAACGCAGGTGGCGGTCGGGGCGGCGAACGCCGTGGTTCGCGCGCCCGGCGTGACGCTCGTCGTCGCTCCCGCACGGACGCCGCGACTCGAACCGGGGTGGGTGGCCGAGTCCTACGGCGTCAAGCGCCCGGCGCCGGTCGTCTCCGTCGCCGTCGACGGGATGGCGGAGGTGACGTTCACGACGCTCGTCGTGCCGCTCGCGTCCGATGGGATCCCGCCGACGCTCGCGGTGCACGCGAGCGACGACGCCACCGTCGTCGAGGTGCGCGGTACCGGGCGGGGCGGCCGGGCGCGTGACTGGATCGCCTGGCGCCCTACCCTGGGACACCTCGAGCTCGGCCCGCTCCGGGTGCTAGCCGTGGCGGCGTGGCTGCGTCAGTCGGAGAGCGGCGCGATCGTGGCCTTCGGCGCCTGCGATACAGACGCCGTCGCCGGCGAGCCGATGGACTCCGCATGAGCGCGCTCCTCGCACCCGATGCGGCGCTGCCGAAGCGCGATTGGCTGCTCGACACCAAGGCCGTCGCGCGGTGGCTTGCCGGGACGCTCGGCGCCGACGGGCCGTTGCCGGTCGGTCCGTGCGAGCTCCTGCGCATCCATTACCGGTTCGGCAGGCGGCTGCGCGTGCTCTTCCGGCTCAGGACCGGGAGGGGGTGGGTGTGGGTCACCGGCCGCGCTTTTCCGGAGCGGCAAGCCGAGGCGGCTTTCCACGGTGCGGCAGCCGCCGCGACGGCGGCGTGCGGCCGGCTCCGGCGCGTGGTGCACGCGACCGACGCCGCGGCCGTGTTCTGGACGTTTCCGAACGACCGGAAGCTCGTTTCCCTGAAGACCCTCCTGCGCGAGGCGCTTGCCATCGCGCGCGAGCTGGGCGGTCCCCGCGGGCACGCCCGCATCCTCGCCTACAAGCCGGAGACGTCACTGGTGCTCGTGCTGCACGAGCTCTCCGGACGCGCCACCGCGTACGCGAAGGTCTACCAGGAGGGTCTCGGCGAATGGGCCCGCCGGATCCATGGTTCCCTGGCGCGGCAGCTCGGGCCCGACGACCCTCACCTGGCGCTTGCCGCTCCGGCGCAGCGCGCCGGGAGCGGACAGATTGTCGTGCTCGAGGCGGTCGACGGCCGGCGGATCATCGACCTCGCAGACGGGGAGGCGGTCACGGGCACGGCGCGGCTGGGCACCGCGCTCGCCACGTTCCACACGCTCGCGCCGCCGCCGGAGGTGCCGCGGTTCACACGTCACGAGCCGCCGCGCCTGGCCGATGCGGCGCGCCTCCTGGCGCGTGCGTGCCCGCGCGTCGGGCGCCAGGCCGAGGCGCTCGCCACCGAGCTCCTGCGCCGTTTCGAACCGTCCGCCGAGCCGCCCGTCTGCCTGCACGGCGACGTGCACGCGAAGAACGGCATCCTCGCCGGGAACCGGGCCGCGCTAGTCGACCTCGACAAGCTCTGTCTCGGAGAGCCGGCCGCAGACCTGGGGAGCTACCTCTCCCTGCTGCGCTACGAGCACCTGGTCGGCGGGCTTGGGGCGGCGACCGAGCGCGCCCGGGCCACGGCGTTCCTCACCGGCTACGCGCGGCGGCAACCGCTTCCCACGCCACGTGCGCTCCACTGGCACACCGCCGCCGCGCTCCTCGCCGAGCAGGCAACCCGGGCGGTGAGGCAGATCCGTCCCGCGGCCCTGGCCCGTCTCGACCTACTGCTGGGCGACGCCTCGCGTCTCCTCGCGGACAACGTCCGTGCGTGAGCCCGCCGTCCTCTTCTACTGCCAGCACGTCCTCGGCATGGGGCATCTGGTCCGTTCGCTCGCGCTCGCCCGGGCACTCGCCGACCGATTCCGCGTCGTCTTCCTGAACGGCGGTCCGGTGCCGCGCGGGCTGCCGCGGCCGGCCGGGATCGAGTTCGTCGACCTGCCGCCGCTCGGCTTCGACGCCACGGATCGGCTCGTCAGCCGCGACTCCCACCGGCCGCTCGAGGACGCGCAGCGCGAGCGGCGGGAGACGATCCTCCGTACCTTTCACCGCCTGCAGCCCCGCGCCGTCGTCGTCGAGCTCTTCCCCTTCGGGCGAAGGAAGTTCGCCGCGGAGCTCCTGCCGCTGTTCGAGGAGGCGCACGCCGGCGGGGCGCACCGCCCCCTCCTCCTCTCGAGCCTGCGCGATATCCTCACGACCGGACGCCGCGATCAGGCGCGGTGCGACGAGCACGCCTGCATGCTCGCGAACCGCTACCTGGACGCGATCCTGGTCCACGGCGACCCGCACTTCGCGCGCCTGGAAGAATCATTCGGTCTCGAGCGGGATCTCCGCGTTCCCGTGTTCTACACCGGCTTCGTGGTCGCCGACGCACCCCGGCGTCCGGACCCGCGCCGGAGGCGTCGCCTGATCGTATCGGCGGGAGGTGGGCTGGCCGGCGGGCCGCTCTTCCGCGCCGCCGTCGAGGCCCACGGGCCGCTCTGGCGGCGCGAGCGCCTGCGGACGACGGTGGTGGCCGGCCCGTTCCTTCCCGAGACCGACTGGCGGGCGCTCCGGCGGGCGGCGCGCGAGGTGGCGGGGCTCGAGCTGCGGCGGTCGGTCCCAGACCTCGGTCAGGAGCTCTGCGGCGCCGCGGCGTCGGTCAGCCAGTGCGGCTACAACACGGCGCTCGACATCGTGCGGGCGCGCGTACCCGCGCTGGTCGTACCGTGCAGCGAGCTGGGCAAGGACGAGCAGTGGGTCCGGGCCCGACGGCTCGAGCGGCTCGGGGTGGTGCGCGTGCTCGAACCCGAACGGCTCGACGGGCCGACGCTCGCCGCCGAGGTGCGCGCGTTGCTCGGCTTTCGGCCGTCGCCGCTCGTGCTCGACCTCGGCGGGGCGCCGCGCACGGTCGCCCTCCTGGACGAGATGCTCGACGGTGCGGGTCGCGCGCGCGCGCCGGCCGACGAGGGGGTGGGCGAGTGCTCCGGAGGATCGGGCTGTTGACCTCGATTGCCGATCTCGCGAGCGTGCGCACCTTCCTGCGCCGGTGGTGCGATACCGAGGTCGCCCTCGACCGTCTGGAGGTGAGCCACCTGACGGTCGGCCCCGACGGGCCGCGGGCCGCCCTCTACGAGGGTCCGGGGCCGGGCGGGCAGGTGCTGCGTCTGGTCGCCCAGCGGGTGGAGTCCACGGAGGGCCGGCGGCTCGAGGCCGAGCTCAACCGAGACTGCCGCCGGTCCGGCGCGCCGGCAGCCGCGGGCTTCCTGCAGCCGGCGATCTACGCTCCCGAGCTCCACCTCCTCTTCCAGGTCTTCCCGGCCGACGGCCGGCTCGGCGCGCTCGCCCAGGCGGCGGACGGCAGCGCGATGGCGGCGGTGCTCGAGGCGGCACTCGCGGCGCGCACGGGCGGGGCGCGCCTGGCGGGCGTCGCCGTCCACGTCGTGCGCTACAAGCCGGCGCGGAAGTGTCTGTTTCGCTACGAGCTCACGTGGGCGGGCGGGGCGGCAGCGGGCCGGCCGGCGGTGGTGTACGCGAAGGTGGCGCGCCGGTCGAAGTTCGAGCGCACGCGGCACATCCTCGGGCGCATCTGCGCCGCCGCCGACGGCCTCGTCTTCGAGCTGCCCGAGCCCCTCGGCTTCGTGCCCGAGCTGTGCATGGAGCTCTTCTCCCCGGTGGCCGGCGTCCCGTTTTCCACTCTCGCCGCGGCCGACCACTTCCCCGCCCTCTGCCGTCGCGTGGCCGCCGCGCTGCACCAGCTTCACGCCCTGCCCATCGACATCGGCCGGGAACACGGCGCGGCAGCGAACGCCGCCCGCGTGGCCGCGGGTGCGGCCGAGTTCGCCGCGCTGCTGCCCGCCGAGCGGCCGCGAATCGCGGCGCTCGGCCGCGCGCTCCGCGCCCGCCTCGGCGCGCTGCCAGCGTCGCGGCCCGGGCTGATCCACGGCGACTTCCACGGCGACAACGTCGTCGTCGACGGCACCCGGCTCGGGCTGCTCGACCTCGAAGGCTGTGCGACCGGCGACCCCGCGGACGACGTCGGCTCGATGTGGGCTCAGCTCACATGGCTCGGCTGCAAGGCGGGGGCCTCCGCGTCGACGGCCGGGCGGGACGCCTTCCTCGCGGCGTACCTCGCGCGGGCCGATGGCGAGGCGGCGGTGCGCGTACCCGTCCACGCGGCCATGCACTGCTTCCTCTACGCCTACCAGTGCCTCCGCCACCCGCGCCGGCGCGGCCGCCACGAGCACGCCCGGGCGCTGCTGGCTGCCTGCGAAGCAACCCTCGCGGACGGGCGAGGGTGATGGACGGCCGCGACCCGCGGCCACCGGCCGACATGACGGGCTCGATCCCCGATCTCGCACGTGTGCGTGCCTTCCTGCGCCGGTGGTGCGACACCGAGGTCGCGGTCGACCGTCTCGAGGTGAGCCACCTGACGGTCGGCCCCGACGGGCCGCGCCGTGCCCTCTACGAGGGTCCGGGACCGGGCGGGCAGGTGCTGCGCCTGGTCGCCCAGCGGGTGGAGCCCGCCGAGGGCCGGCGGCTCGAGGCCGAGCTCAACCGGGATCACCGCCGGCCCGGCGGGCCGGCAACCCCCGGCTTCGCGCAGCCGGCGATCTACGCTCCCGAGCTCCACCTCCTCTTCCAGGCCTTCCCGGCGGACCGCCGGCTCGGCGCGCTCGCCCAGGCGGCGGACGGCGGCGCGATGGCGGCGGTGCTCGAGGCGGCGCTCGCGCCGCGCACGGGCGGGGCGCGCCTGGTGGGCGTCGCCGTCCACGTCGTGCGCTACAAGCCCGCGCGGAAGTGTCTGTTTCGCTACGAGCTCACGTGGGCCGGCGGGGCGGCACCGAGCCGGCCGGCGGTGGTGTACGCGAAGGTGGCGCGCCGGTCGAAGTTCGAGCGCACGCGGCACATCCTCGGGCGCCTCCGCGCCCACGCCGACAGCCTCGTCTTCGAGCTGCCCGAGCCCCTCGGCACCGTGCCCGAGCTGTGCATGGAGCTCTTCTCCCACCTGGCGGGGGTCCATTTCTCCACACTCGTCACGACCGACGCGTTCCCGCAGCTCTGCGAGCGGGTCGCCGCCGGCCTGCATCATTTTCACACCCTTCCCGTCGCCCTCGGGTGGGAATGGGACGTCGCGGCGAACGTTGCGCGTGTGAGCGACAGCGCCGCCGAGTTCGCCGCGCTGCTGCCCGCCGAGCGGCCGCGAATCGCGGCGCTCGGCCAGGATCTCCGGGCCCACCTCGGCGCGCTGCCTCCGCCGCCGCTCCGACTGATCCACGGCGACTTCCACGGCGGCAACATCCTCGTCGATGGCACCCGCATCGGGCTGGTGGATCTGGAGAGTTGTGCAATGGGGGACCCGGCGGACGACGTCGGATCGAACTGGGCGCAGCTCACGTGGCACACGCTCAAGGCGGGCGCCCGGACGCCGATTCCGAGCCTCGGTCGCCACGCATTTCTCGAGGCGTATCTCCGGCGCACCGACGCCGAGACCGCGGCGCGCGTCCCCACCTACGCCGCGATGCACTGCTTCCTCTTCGCCTATCAGTGCCGGCGGCATCCCCAGGACCCGGCGCGCTACGAGAATGCCGAGGCGATGCTCGCCGCCTGTGAGCAAGTTCTGGCGAAGGGCCTTCCCTGACGCGTCCCTGGCCAGAGCCCTGTCTCAGGCAGCCCGCAACAACGTTGGGTGATTTGCCCCACTTGATGGCGTATTGAGTCGAAAGCTGCGGGATCGGTTGCAGGCGGTAAAGATATTCCTTGACAACGTTGCGTGAATTGCGGTCGAACGACGGACGCCGATGGGTGAGCCCGCCGTTCTCTTCTACTGCCAGCATGTCCTCGGCATGGGTCACCTCGTGCGTTCGCTCGCGCTCGCCCGGGCGCTCGCCCGGCGATTCCGCGTCATCTTCCTGAACGGGGGTGCCGTGCCCCGCGGGCTGCCGCGGCCGGCGGGGATCGAGTTCGTCGACCTGCCGCCTCTCGGCTTCGACGACACGGGACGGCTCGTGAGCCGCGACTCCCGCCGGTCGGTCGAGCGTGCGCAGCGCGAGCGGCGCGAGACGATCCTCCGTACCTTTCACCGCGTGCAGCCGCACGCCGTCGTCGTCGAGCTCTTTCCCTTCGGGCGAAAGAAGTTCGCCGAGGAGCTGTTGCCGCTGTTCGAGGAAGTGCGTGCCCTGGGGGCGCAGCGCCCGCTCCTCGTCTCGAGCCTGCGCGACATCCTGGCGACCGGGCGTCGCGATCAGGCGCGGCACGACGAGCGCGCCTGCATGCTCGCCAACCGCTACCTGGACGCGATTCTCGTCCACGCCGACCCCCGCTTCGCCCGCCTGGAGGAGTCGTTCCGCCCCGAGCAGGAGCTGCGCGTTCCCGTACACTACACGGGTTTCGTGATCACCGACACGCCGCGGCGTCGGAGCGCACGCCGCGCGCGTCACCTGATCGTATCGGCGGGAGGTGGTCTCGTCGGCGGGCCTCTCTTGCGCGCCGCCATCCAGGCGCATGCGCTGCTCTGGGAGCGCGAGCGGCTGCGAACGACGGTGGTCGCCGGCCCGTTCCTTCCCGCGACGGAGTGGCGCGCGCTCGGCCGGGCGGCACGCAAGCTCGCGGGACTCGAGCTCAGGCGCTCCGTCCCGGACCTCACCACGGAGCTCGCCGGCGCCACGGCGTCGGTCAGCCAGTGCGGCTACAACACGGCGCTCGAAATCGTGCGGGCGCGCCTGCCGGCGCTCGTCGTGCCGTTCAGCGAGGCGGGGAGGGACGAGCAGTGGGTCAGGGCCCGGCGGCTCGAGCGGCTCGGGGCGGTGCGCGTGCTCGAGCCCGAGCGGCTCGACGGTCCGACGCTCGCGGCCGAGGTGCGCGCGCTGCTCCGCTTCCGGCCGCCGCCGGTCGCGCTCGACCTCGGCGGGGCGCGGCGCACGGTCGCGATCCTGGACGAGATGCTCGACGTGGCGGGACTCACGCCAGCGCCGACCGACGATCAAGTCGCATGAGCGGGTGGCTCGATCCGCTCCGTCGCGTCCTGGACGCGGCACCGGCGCGGCTGGCGTTCTTCTTCCGCGACGACGACGTGGGACGCGCCGACGAGCGGCTTCATCCGCTCCTCGATCTCTTCTCGCGGCACGCGGTGCCGATCGACCTGGCCGTGATCCCGCAGGCGCTCGCGCCGGCGGTCGCCGACGCGCTGTGCACGCGCATCGCGCACGCCTCCACCCCGATCGGCGTCCACGTGCACGGCTTCGCCCACGTGAACCACGAGCCGGCAGGCCGCAAGTGCGAGTTCGGGCCCGCGCGCGACCCCGCCGCGCAGCGATGCGACCTCGAGCTGGGCCGCCGCCGCATCGCGGAGCTCCTGGGCGACGCCGTGGCGCCGTTCTTCACGCCACCCTGGAACCGCTGCACCGAGACGACGGGCCGGCTGCTGCGCGAGCTCGGCTTCCGCGTGCTGTCGCGCGACGCCGCCGAGCCGCCGTTCGGCATCCCGGGGCTGCTGGAGATGCCGGTCCGCGTCGACTGGCTCCGCCGGCCTTCGGGCGCCCCGCGCGACCTCTCGCTCGTCGCCGCACGGCTCGCAGGCGCGGCGCACGATGGGCCGGCCGGGATCATGCTCCATCACGAGCACATGGACACCGAGGAGCTCGAGCGTCTGGGCGAGCTCCTTGCGCTCCTCGGCGGTCACGCGCGCGCACGGTGTTGCACGATGGAGAGCCTGGCGGCCGAGGGGCGCGGCTGATGGAGCGCAGCCTGGCCGTCGTCGGCGCCGGCACCATCTTCGAGCAGCATGCGCGCGCCTGTGCAGCGCTGGCCGGGCGGGTGCGGCTCGTCGCCGTCGCCGATGTCGATGAGGCCAAGCTCGAGGCCGCCGCGACGAAATACGACATCCCGGCCGCCCACGCCGACTACCGGCAGCTCATCCACCGGGACGACGTCGATATCGTCGCGGTCTGCACGCCGCCGTGTGCGCACGAGGAGGTGGTCATCGGCGCGCTCGAGGCCGGTAAATACGTGATCTGCGAGAAGCCGCTGGCGCCCACGCTGGCGGCCGCGGACCGCATCGTCGACGCCGCGCGGCGATTTCCGGGGCGGCTCTCGACCGTCTACCAGTCTCGCTGGCTGCCGGAGGTGCAGAGGACGGTCTGGCTGCGCGACCGGGGCCGCCTGGGACCTCTGCTCTTCGGCCGGTTCAGCCGCTACGCGCGATATCAGAGGCCGGCGAAGACGCCGAAGCCCGGCCGGACGCCCAAGCCGCGGCGAGCCGACTGGTGGGGCCGCTGGGCGGTGGCGGGCGGCGGCGCCGCGATGACCCAGCTGATCCACGAGCTGGACCTGGTCTGCCACATCTTCGGGCCGGCCGCCGAGGTCTCGGCGGTCATCGATACCCTGAAGGAGCCCATCGAATCGGAGGACACCTGTGTCGCGACCATCCGGCTCGCGAGCGGGGCGATCGCCTGCTGCTATGCGACCGTCTCCGCGCACCGGACCGCCAACGGCTTCGACGTGTTCGGCCAGCTCGGCTCGGTCCACTATCCGTGGAGCTTCGAGTCCATGGACCGCGCGTGGCGCGAGGACGCCCTGCGCGCCGTCCTGGGGGTGCACCCGCCGGCGCCCGAGCCGGAGGAGAGCGCGCACACGCCCTTCCTGCGCGCCGTCCTCGACGCGATCGACGCGGGCCGGCCGTTGCCCATCGGGCCGGACGAGGCGCGCGCGTCGCTCGAGCTGTGCGTGGCCCTCTACGCGTCCGCGCTGACGCACGAGCCGATCAGGCTGCCGTTCGAGCGTACCAACCCGTACTACGCGGGCATCACGACGAGCGACTACGATGGCCGCGGGCGGGACATTGTCGCGGCCGCGGTGGGACACGAGACGTGATCACGGCGCGCCTCGCCATCCAGGGGGGCACGCCCGCCGTCTCGCGCCGCTACCGCGAGCGCTGGCGGAGCGTCCACCTGCGCGACCTCGCAGCCATCGTCAGGTACGGCTGGCGCGACGTCAACACGATCGCCAAGGGCGACGGCCCGATTGCCGAGTTCGAGCAGAAGTTCGCGGCGCTCACCCGGACGCGCCACGCGCTCGCGATGAACAGCGGGACGGCCGCGCTCCACAGCGCCTACTTCGCGGTGGGCGTGAAGCCGGGCACCGAGGTGGTCGTGCCTTCCTACACGTTCTTCGCGTCCGCCGCGCCGATCCTCCAGTGCGGCGGCACGCCGGCGTTCTGCGACGTCGACGCCCGGACCCTCACCGCGGATCCCGACGACGTGGAGCGCCGCATCACGCCCCGCACCCGGGCGATCTGCGTCGTGCACATGTGGGGCAATCCGGCGCCGATGGACCGGTTCGCCGACATCGCCCGTCGCCACGGCGTGGCCTTGATCGAGGACTGCTCGCACGCGCACGGCGCCAGCTATCGCGGGCGCCCGGTCGGTTCGTGGGGAGACATCGGCTGCTTCAGCCTGCAGGGCGTGAAGGCCGTCAGCGGCGGCGAGGCGGGGATCGCCGTGACCAACGACCCCCTCCTCTTCGATCGGATGCTCGTGCTCGGGCACTACGGCCGGCTCAAGCACGGCCAGGCGAAGAGATCGTTCGCCACCGATCACATCAGCCTCGGCCTCAAGTATAGGCCTCACGTGTATGCCATCCTGCTCGCGCTCGGCACCCTGTCGCGGCTCGACGAGCTCAACCGTCGCCGCCGGCGCAACTACGAGATCCTGGGCGCCGAGCTGGCCGGCTGCCCGGCGGTTCAGCCGGTCGAGACGACGCCGGAGGCGACGCGCGGCGGTTTCCTCGAGTTCATCGTGCGCTACGACCCCGCGCACGCCGGCGGCTGGAGCTGCCGCGCGTTCATCAAGGCGGCGCGGGCCGAAGGGGTGCCGATCGCCGAGGAGCGCTACGCGCAGATCGGCGATCAGGGCCACATGCTGCACGAGTCGCCGGTCTTCACGACGCTCGACGTCTCCGCGCTCGGCGGCTGCCTGGGTGGCCGGAGCGCACAGCTCGCTCCCCGTCGCAACGGCGGCCTGCCCGTGACCCAGCTCCTGGCAGGCAGGCTCATGACGCTGCCGCCGTTCACCAGGGTGCCGGAACGCTTCGTGCGAGAGTGTGCCCGAGCGCTCCGCAAGGTGGCGGACGGGGCCGCCCCGGCGGGCGGCCACGGGCCGACATGACGCATCCGATTCCCGACCTCGCGCGCGTGCGAGCCTTCCTGCGCCCGTGGTGCGACGCCGACGTCGCCCTCGACTGCCTGGAGGTGAGCCACGTGACGGTCGGCCCCGGCGGGCCGCTGCGCGCGCTCTACGAGGGCGCGGGGCCGGACGGGCAGGTGCTGCGTCTCGTCGCCCAGCAGGTCAGGGCGGATGAGGGCCGGCGGCTCGAGGCCGAGCTGAACCGAAGCCACCGCCGGCCCGGCTCGGGCTTCGTGCAGCCGGCGATCTACGCTCCCGAGCTCCACCTGCTCTTCCAGGTCTTTCCCGCCGACCGCCGGCTCGGGGGACTCGCCCAGGCGGCCGACGGGGGCGCGATGGCGCCGGTCCTGGAGGCGGCGCTCGCGGCGCACACCGGGGGCGCACGGCTCGCGGGCGTCGGCGTCCACGTCGTGCGCTACAAGCCGGCGCGCAAGTGTCTCTTTCGCTACGAGCTCACCTGGGCGGACGGGGCACCGAGACGGCCGACGCTGGTGTACGCGAAGCTGGCGCGGCGGACGAAGTTCGAGCGCACGCGCGACATCCTCGGCCGGCTCCGCGCCGCCGCCGGCGGTCTCGACTTCGAGCTGCCCGAGCCCCTCGGCACCGTGCCCGAGCTCGCCATGGAGCTCTTCTCCCAGCTGCCGGGGGTCCACCTCTTCACGCTCGTCGACGATGCGGCGTTTCCCGAGCTGTGCGAACGGGTCGGCGCCGGCCTGCATCATTTTCACGCTCTTCCCGTCGCCCTCGGCTGGGAACGGGACATGGGCACGACCGTGACGCACGTGACCGACAGCACGGCCGAGTTCGCCGCGCTGCTGCCCGCCGAGCGGTCGCGAATCGCGGGGCTCGGCCGGGCGCTCCGCGCCGCGCTCACCGCGCTGCCTCCGCCGCGCCTCGGGCTCACTCACGGCGACTTCCACGGCGACAACATCCTCGTCGACGGGACGCGCGTCGGGCTCGTGGACCTCGAAGACTGCGCCATGGGCGACCCGGCGGACGACGTCGGCTCCAACTGGGCGCAGCTCAGGTGGCACGCCTTCAGGGCGGGCGCACGGACGCCAATTCCGAACCTCGGTCGCCGGGCATTTCTCGAGGCGTATCTCGAGCTCACCGATGCCGAGACCGCGGCGCGCGTGCCCACGTACGCCGCGATGCACGCCTTCCTCTACGGCTATCAGTGCCTCCGCCATCCTCAGGATCCCACCCGCTACGAGGATGCAGAGGCGATGCTCGGGGTCTGTGAGCACGTCCTGGAGACGGGGCTTCCATGACGCCGACCGACCTCGAGCGGTCCGCGCTGCTCACCGACGCGGACCGGATGAAGGACGTCTTCCAGGCGGCGCTGCCCGGGTTCGGAAGCGGCAGCCTCCTGATCGATGGCTGCCGCATCGTGCACACCCGGTACCGAACGTCGCGCGCGGAGCGGCGGGAGGGCAAGGCGTTCCTGTCGGTCTGCTATGCCCTGGACGTCCGCGATCTGGCCCGCGCGCGGCGCGGGACGCAGCTGGTGCACGGGAAAGCCTACGGGACCGCCGACAGCCGGCGGCAATTCGCCGAGGCGAAGGCGCGCCATCGGTTCGAACCGTCGTTCGGGGAGGCCGTTGCCCACCTTGCGGATCTGGACCTGGTCGTCTGGGCCTTTCCAAACGATCCCAAGCTGCCGCACCTGCCGGAGGTCATCGATCCCCGGGCCGTGAAGCGGTACCTGCCCTACGACCGCCTGCCGGCGGGGCTCGATGCGGCCGCGCACATCCACGAGGTCGACGTGGAGGTCGTCCGCTACAAGCCCGAGGTGCGGTGCATCACGCGCTACCGGCTCGCAGGCGCCGAGCGCCAGGCGTTCACGCTCTACGGCAAGACGTTCAAGCACGAGCGGGCCCGAGAGATCGCGCGCCGAATCGAGAGCATCTGGAGGCGGTCGGCCGACGACCCCGACGGCTTCATCGTGCCGCAACCGCTCGGACACGACGACGCGGTGCGGACGGTCTGGCAGGCGGCCCTCTCGGGCACCCCGCTGATCGACGTCGTCCAGGGCGGCGAGTGCGCGGACTTCATCGAGCGCGCCGCGCGGGGGCTCGCGAGCCTGCACGGGATCGACCCCGGAGGATTGTCCCGAACCACGCTGGAAGATCGTCTCGCGCCCGTCCTGGCTGCCGCGGCCGAGCTGGCGGAGGCGTTCCCCCGCCTGCGAGCACGGCTCGAGACCCTGGCCGTCCGGCTCGAGCAGGAAGCCCGAAGCCTGTCGCCCGGCCGTGACGGGCTGGTGCACGGGGATTTCCTCTTGAAGCAGCTCGTGGTCCACGCCGACCGGCTCGGGGTGTTCGACTTCGACAACTTCACGCTCGGCGACCCCGCCCGGGATCTCGCGAACTTCATCGTCGACCTGCGCTACCAGGGCCTCGCGGCAGGCCTGGTGACGTCGATGACGACTACCTTTCTCGATGCCTACCGGGCGCATGCCGAGTGGGACATGCCCGCCGATCGCCTGCGCTGGCACACCGCCGTTCAGGGGCTGAGCGACGCATACTACTTCCACAAGCGGCGACACCTGGCGCCCGGCTTCGAGGCCGAGCTCGAGCACATCCTCGCGCTCGCCGAGGATCAGCTCAGAAGTTCCACCTGAGCTTCGCGCGGAGGCGTCGGTCACGACGTGTCAGGTGCGAACGCGCGCTGGGATTGACGCGTCAGCCGAACGCGCCAATCGTCGCTGCACCGAGCGGGGGGGAAGGCTCGGAGCCCGCTGCCACACACCGTACTCGCACCCGACGTTGCGCTGCCCGGGCGCGACGCGCTGCTCGACGCCGAAGCCGTCGGGCGCTTCCTCGCGGTCGAGCTGCGGGCGGGCAGGCCGGTCCCCGTCGCCCGATGCGAGGTGGTCCAGACCAACTACCGGTTCGGCAAGCACCTGCGGCTCCTCTACCGGCTACGGATCGGCAGACGGTGGCGGTGGGTCTCGGCGTCCGCCTTTCCGGACGGCGCGGCGGAGGAAGGCTTCCGCGGCGCGACGCAGGCGGCCGCGCGGCGTGCCGGGCTCCGCGCCGTCGTGCGCGGTACGCATCTCGGGGCCGTCTTCTGCACCTTCCCCAACGACCCGAGGCTCGTGCGTCTCACGGCGCTTCTGCGCGAAGCGCACGCCCTCGCCCGGCGCATGGGCGGCCCGGGCTCGCAGGTCCGCATCGTGCGCTACAAGCCCGAGACCACACTGGTCCTCCAGCTGGTCGAGCCTTCTGGCCGGTGCCTCTCGTACGCGAAGATCTACAGACCCGCCAGGGGCGAGACCGCCGGGCGCCTCCACGCATCGCTGGCGCGGCAGCTTCGGCCTGACGATCCTCACCTGCGGCTTCCCGCCCCGCTCGCGTGCGTCGCGGGAGGCCAGATGCTCCTGCTCGAGGCGATCGAGGGACGCAGGATCGGTGCGCTGCAGGGGCGGGAGGCGGAGGTCGGCCTCGAACGGCTCGGCGCTTCGCTCGCAACCTTCCACTCGCTCGAGCCGCCGGTGGAGGCCCCGCGCTTCACGCGCTGCGACGCGGCGTGTCTCACCGAGGCGGCGAGCGTCCTGGCTCGGGCGCGTCCGAGCCTGGGAGCGGAGGCCGAGGCGCTGGCCGGCGAGCTCGTGCGGCGCTTCGAGCCGCCACCCGATCGGCCGGTCTGCCTGCACGGGGACATGCACACAGGGAACGGCATCCTCGCGGGGAGCGGCGTCGGGCTCATCGACCTCGACAAGGTGTCCCTCGGTCCGGCCGCCATCGACCTGGGTAGGCTGCTCTGCCTGCTGCGCTACAAGCGCCTGGGCGGTCTGCTGACGGCGGCCGACGAGCGAGCCCGCGTCGCGTCCCTGCTCGCGGGCTATGCAGGGCGTCGCCCGCTTCCGAGCTCGCACGCACTCCGCTGGTATGCCGCCGCAGCGCTGCTGACCGAGCCGGCGATGCAAGCCTTGCGGCGGCTCGACCCGGAGGCCATCGCACGGCTCGACCTGCTGCTCGCCGAGGCCCGGCGTTTCCTCGAAGGCCACAGCGATGCGTGACGCGATCCTCTTCTACTGCCAGCACGTCCTCGGGATGGGCCACCTCGTGCGCTCGATGGCGCTCGCCCGGGCGCTGGCCGCGCGATTCCGCGTCGTCTTCCTGAACGGCGGGCGGGTGCCCCGCGGGCTGCCGCGGCCGGCGGGGGTCGAGTTCGTCGACCTGCCGCCGCTCGGCTTCGACGCCATGGAACGGCTCGTCAGCCGCGACTCCCGCCGGCCGCTCGAGGACGCGCAGCGCGAGCGGCGGGAGACGATCCTCCGTACCTTTCACCGCGTGCAGCCGCGCGCCGTCGTCGTCGAGCTCTTCCC
>VBKF01000217.1 GCA_005888095.1 Deltaproteobacteria bacterium
CGACACCTGCACGCACCGCGGCGGCCCCCTCTCCGAGGGCGAGGTGTCGGGCGAGGAGGTCACGTGCCCGTGGCACGGGGCGGTCTACAACATCAAGACCGGCGCCGTGCTGGGCCCACCCGCGCCGCGCGGGGTCGCGCGCTACGCCGTGCGCGTACGGGGAGCGGACGTGGAAGTGGAGGTATAGGCGACAGCGTCCTGGGATTCCGGGCGCGACCGACGAGCGCATCAACCTCCGCTCGCCGACGGCGCCCGATGCTGCGATGAGCTTGCCGTGGAGCTGAACCCGTTCTCGTACGAGTTCCACGAGGATCCCCACCCGATCTACCGCTGGCTCCGCGACCACGTCCCGCTCTACCGCAGCGAGCAGCTCGACTTCTGGGCCTTGTCACGCTTTCGCGACGTGCTTCCGGCGCTCGTCGACTGGGAGACCTACAGCTCGGCGGAGGGCGTCGTCCTCGAGCGCCTGGACCCCAAGATGCTCGAGGCGACTCCGATGCTGATCTCCCTCGACCCGCCGCGCCACGATCGGCTCCGCAAGCTCGTGAGCCGCGCCTTCACGCCGCGGCGGGTGGCGAGCCTCGAGCCGTTCGTCCGCGCCACCGCCGTCCGCCTGCTCGAGCCACTCGTGGCCCAGGGCGGCGGCGACTTCGTGAAGGACTTCTCGACGCCGCTCCCGATGGAGGTCATCTTCACGCTGCTCGGCGT
This sequence comes from Deltaproteobacteria bacterium, assembly GCA_005888095.1. Classification (GTDB taxonomy): domain Bacteria; phylum Desulfobacterota; class Binatia; order DP-6; family DP-6; genus DP-3. Next base: position 709 of record VBKF01000217.1, read on the forward strand.
GCCGGACGCGGACCGCCGGCAGCTGCGCGAGTGGACGGACCTCGCCCTCGACCGCGACCCCGACACGCCCGCGATCCCGGCGCGCGCGCTCGAGGCATCGCTGCACCAGATGCGCTACTTGTACGAGCTCCTCGGCGACCTGCGCCGGCGGCCGAGGGACGGGCTCGTGTGCGGTCTCCTCGAGGCGGAGCTCGAGACCGACGGCGGCACGACGCGGCTCTCCGACGGCGAGATCGTTGGCTTCTGCTCGCTGCTCGGCGCCGCGGGCAACGAGACCACGACGAAGCTTCTCGCCAACGCGGCCGTCCTCTTCGCCCGCCACCCGGGCGAGTACCGGAAGGTCCTCGCCGACCCCGCGCGGCTCCCCGGCGCGATCGAAGAGATCCTGCGCCACAGCTCGCCGGCGCAGTACGCTGCGCGGACCGTCATGCGCGACGTCGAGTGGTACGGGCGGACCGTGCCCCGGGGAGCGCGCATCCTCCTTCTGATCGGCGCTGCCAATCGTGACGAGCGGGAGTTCCGCGACCCCGACCGCTTCGACGTCGACCGGCAGATCCCGGAGCCACTCGGCTTCGGCCAGGGTGTTCACTTCTGCCTCGGCGCCTCGCTCGCGCGTCTCGAGACCCGCGTTGCCCTCGAGGAGTTCGTCAGGTGCTTCCCGCGCTACACGGTCGACGACGCCCGCTGCCGGCGCATGCACATGAGCAACGTGCACGGCTTCGCGAGCGTCCCGTTCGTGCGCGAGTGACGAGGGACGTCCGATGCGCGTGATCGTCGATCCGGTGCTGTGTGAGGGCAACGGGGTGTGCACGCAAGTGGCGCCCGAGATCTTCGACCTCGGCGACGACGACAAGGCGCGCGTGCTCGTCGAGCACCCGGGCGAGGCACGGCGCGCCGAGGTCGAGACGGCCGTGCGCCGCTGCCCACGACGGGCGATTCGGCTCATGCGAGACTGACCGCGTCCGCGGGCCGTTCCCCTCGCCCTCCGGATTCGGTCCGATCGAGATCGACGTGGCGCGCGGGCAGCGCAGCCGGAGCGGCGTCAGGACAGGAGGAACTTGCCGTTGCCCGCAACCACCGGGCGGCTGCGGTCGTCCTGCCAGGCGACGACGCGAACGTTGGCGATGCGGCGCCCGAGCTTGAAGATCTCGGCGCGGGCTCTGGTCGCAAGCGGGCCCGCGGAGCGCAGGTAGTCGACGCTGAACGTGATCGGCTTCGGCACGCGTTCGCTGCCGCTCTCGTCGAGGAGACGCAGCAGCGCCGTCAGCTCGAGGAAGGCGCCGAGAACGCCACCGTGCACGGCGGGAAGCGCGGCGTTGCCGACGATCTCGTGCCGGAACGGCAGCACGCACTCGAGGACGCCATCGCTGCGTTCCACCTCGACGCCGAGGAAGCGCGCGTACGGGATGGCGTCGACGATCTGGTTCATCGGCCGCCGCCCTGCTTGGAGCGAACCAGACGCTCGAACGAGCTGTCGCTGCGGTTGGCACCGAGCATGAACGTCCCGAGGGCACTGGCGAAGGGATCGCTGGCGGTGCGCTCCCAGGCCACGGCGCGAACGAAGGCGACGTTGCGCGTCAGCCGATAGCAATCCGAGCGGGCGTACAGCTCGAGGTCGGGCTCGGCGGCGCGGAGGTAGTCGACCCGGAGGTCGATGGTGGCGATCGCCGTCAGCTCCTCGACCGCACAGGCGACGGCGAGTCCGGAAGCGTGGTCGATCAACGTCGTGATCGCCCCGCCGAAGATGACCCGCCGCCGCGGGTCGCCGATCAATTCCTCGCGGAAGGGCAGGGCGCACACGCCGAACGCCGGCCCGGTCTCCACGACGCGGATGCCGAGATGCGCCGCGTGCGGCGTGTGCATCGTCATCCCGTCCTGCCCGGGGCCAAAGAGAGACTGCAGCGCGTAGCGCCTGGGCGGCGTCGGCGACCGATCGGTGGACACGATCGCTGCATAACCCACGGCGACCGCGCATGCCAGCGATCGCGTTGCTCAGAGCCGCACGAAGTCGATGAAGCCGCGCTCCGGGTTCGTGTGCACGAGCCGCACGCGCACGCGGTCGCCCACGTCGAGCCCCTCCTGCCCGCGCTCGACGCGGCCCTCCACCGGCGGGTCGAAGATGCGGACCCACGTGCCCTTCGCCGAGGCGCCGGTCACGATGCCGTCGAACTGCTGGCCGATGCGTCTCGTCAGGAGACACGCGGCCGCGGCCTTCCGCACCAACCGTTCGACCTTCTGGGCGCCGTCCTCCTTGAGCGTGCATTCCGCGGCGAGGGCGCCGAGCTCGTCGCGACCGTACGGAACCTCCTGCTGGGCGAGCGCCGCGCGCACGAGGCGCTGGGTGACGAGGTCCGGATAGCGCCGGTTGGGCGCCGTCGAGTGCGTGTACTCGCTCACGGCGAGAGCGAAGTGTCCGACGACGGCCTGGCCGGGAAAGTTCGCCACGTACTCGCCGCGTCCGAGCAGCTTGATGATCGTCAGCGAGAGATCGGGGAAGCCGAGTGGATCGGCCGCGCGCCGCTTCAGGAGGAAGGCGTTGAGGGCGGGCGCATCGGGCTCGGCCGGCAGCCGGTCGCCGAGGTCGCCGGCGAGCGCGACGATGCGCTGCCAGCGCTCGGGCGAGCGCACGACGCGGCGCAAGACGGGGAATCGATGCGCTTCGAGGAAGCGCGCGACGATCCCGTTGGCCGCGATCATGAAGTCCTCGATCAGGTCCCTGGCGCGGTTCGGCTTCTCCGCCGCGAGCCTGCCCACGGTGTCGCCGTCGAACTCCGCCCGCGCCTCCACGGTTTCGAGCTCGAGCGCGCCGTGGTCGTGGCGGTGCGCCTTCAGCTGCTGCGCCAGGCCGTCCTGGAGCTTCAGGTTCTCCGCCAGCCCGGGAACGGCGGCGACCGCCGCAGGCAGCGGGCCGTCGCCCTCGAGCCACGCGCCGACCGCATGGTAGGCGAGCTTCGCGTGGTTGTGCACGAGGGCGCGGTAGACCTTCGACTCGCCGCACACGCCGTCGCCGCCGACCGCGATCTCCACCACCACCGCGAGACGGTCCACGTCCGGGTTGAGCGACGTCAGGTCGGTGCTCAGCCGGTCCGGCAGCATCGGAAAGTTCCGAGGCGGCGTGTACACCGACGTGGTGTTGGTGCGGGCGTGTCGATCGAGCGCCGAGCCGCGGGCGACGGCGGCGCTCACGTCGGCGACCGCCACGCGGATGGTGGTGCACCCGCCCGCGGGGGCGTCGGCCACCGTGAGCTGGTCCAAATCACGCGAATCGTCGTTGTCGATCGAGCACCAGGGGAGTGCGCGCAGGTCGCGCTCCGCGCCGTCGCGGGCGCTCGCGTCGTCGGACAGGCCGCCGGCTTCGGCCAGCGCGGCGGGCGGGAAGTCGGGCTCGAGCCCGTGCTCGACCATCGCCTGGCGCGCCACGCGCAGGAGCAGCGCGCGCTCGGATTCCCGGGACGCGGCCATCACGGGACCCCGTCGGGATTGGCGCACGTTCGCGAGCGAGCGAACGACGGCGCGGCGGTCGCGCTCTCGCTCCCGAGGGCGGCACGGAGCCGCGCGAGCGCATCGGCCGGGGTGTCGACGAAGTCGAACAACCCGAGGTTTTCCTCCGCGATCATCCCGTAGCGCACGAGGGCCGGGAAATTGACGATCTCGCGCCAGTAGCTCGCCCCGTACAGGAGGATCACGATCGGCCGATCGAGCTTGCGCGTCTGGCAGAGGGTCAGGATCTCGAACAGCTCGTCGAGCGTGCCGAAGCCGCCGGGAAAGACGACGATGGCGCGCGCGAGGTGCGCGAACCAGAGCTTGCGCATGAAGAAGTAGTGGAACTCGAACCCGAGGCCGGGCGTGATGTAGGGGTTCGGGCGCTGCTCGTGCGGGAGGCCGATGTTGAGCCCGATCGAGCGCCCGCCCGCGTCGGCCGCGCCGCGGTTCGCGGCTTCCATGATGCCCGGCCCGCCGCCGCTGCAGACGAGAAAGCGGTGCGCCGGCGATGCGATCTCCTGCGACCACTCGGTCACCAGGCGCGCGAGCTCGCGCGCCTCGGCGTAGTATCGCCCGAGGGGCCCGTCGGCGCGCAGCCGGGCGGAGCCGAAGAACACGATGGTGTCGTGGACGCGCTCCCGCGCGAACGCATGCAGGGGCTGGAGGTACTCGGCGAGGATGCGCAGCGGGCGCGCGGCGTCGCTGTCAAGGAAGGCTTCGTCCCGGTAGGCGAGCTGCGGATCGGTGGGCGTCATGGTGCGCGCATGGTGCCAGAGGAATGGCCCTGTCGCCAAAGGGGCCGCGGGTTTGCCTACGGGCGGCTCAGCCCTCGACGGCGAACAGGCGCCAGTCCCCGGGCACCGCCGCCTCCCTGTTTCGAAGACCTTGTCTTGGGACACATTTGAGACTACAAATGTGACGTGTTCCGAGTGGTGATCCACCCGGAGGCGGTACGGGAGCTGAATGCGATCCGCGTGTTTCATCGTAGGACGATCTTGAGCGTCGTGAGGAAGGTGCTCGCCGTGGAACCGACCCTCGAGCGGCGGAGTCGTGTGAAGCGAATGCGTGGCGAATTCTACCCGCCGTATCGACTGCGAGTGGGAGACTTCCGTGTGTACTACGACGTCGACGAGCGCCGCCGGGAGGTGCTTGTGCTGCATGTCTGGGACAAGGGTCGGCGATTGACGCCGCATACCGTCCGACCGATCAGGAGGCGGAAGCCATGAAGATGGCGACGATTCGCGAGGTCAAGGCCAAGCTGAGTGAGTACATAGAACTCGCGCGTGATGATGTGATCGTAATAACGCGACACGGTCGTGCGGCCGCAGTCCTCCAAGGCATCGACCCTGCCGACCTGGAGGAGGTGATCTACGAGACCAGCGAGCGATTTCGGTCGCTGATCACTTCCCGCCGGCAAACGGCGCGGAGGGGAATGATCCCGTTGGACAAGGTCGCTCGACCAGCCGCTCGTACTCGACGTCGCCACGAGAACATCCCCGTGCGCAAGGGTTGACGCGGTTCGAATGATCGTTCTGTGCTTCACGGAACAAGCTCTTGACCGTTCCTCATCGCCAAATCGCTATACCAGCCTCGCGCGCCTTTCTCCATCATCCGCTTACGTTGTCGAGGTAGCGTGCCGCCCAACAATCCGCTGTTGCGGCCCCGCTTGGGCTTGATCCACGAACGCCAGCCGCTGGACAACGGACTCGTCGCCGATGGTCTGGAGGCGGGGCAGAGGCATCGGACGCATAGCAAGCCGGATGCTCTGCGAGCGCTGCCGCTGGGTTGTCATCCCTTCAGAGGTCGATGAGACCAAGCGTGATGAGCAATGCTCGGTCGACCGCCGCCAGCGTCAATGGGCGAAGTTTGCCGAGTCGCCGGACGAGACGCGCGTGGTCGACGCAGCGAATCTGGCGCGCGAGCACGATCGAGTCGAGTCGGCAGCCGCCCTCGCCCGCGCGGACGAACGCCTCGTTCGGATAGAGTCGCGACCGCGCGCGCGAGGTCACCGGAGCAACGATGGTGGTGGAGGCGGTGCGGTTCGAATGATCGTTCTGTACGATGACCGCCGGCCGGGTCTTGCGGATTTCCGAGCCCACCGTGGGGTCGAGCGCGACGAGCCAAACGTCTCCGCGGCGTGGACGCGCTACCGCCGTCGACGAACCGGCCACGTCTCCGCATCCACCGCCGCCCACTCCGCGGCCAGTCGTAGATCACGATCCCGGTTCACGCGGCCCTCTTCCTCGAGGAGCTTCCGCAGCTGTGCGCGCGTCCCGCCGAGGGCGAGCTCGCGAATCGCCTGGTCGATGAACCGGCTGCGATTCCCCTTCTTCGTCACGCGGTCGAGCAATTCCACCGTCGCCCTCGGAAGCGTGATGTTGAGACGCTCGTACGCCCGTGTCGATGCCTTCATGAGGATCATCTGCATGCTACACACCGCCGATGTGTCTCCTCAAGGCCCGCCTTGTCGGCACCCTGCCGGACGGACCGCGTCCAGTTGATCGCATAGAGGAAAGTGACGGACTCGTCGCCGATGGTCTGGAGGCGGGGTAGCGGCATCTCGATGAGCTTCCACTCGACGAAGTCGAGCAGGCGCCGGTACCGAGCGGGCGCCCGTGCCAGCGCTTCGGCGAGCGGCGTCGAGCCGTCAGAGGGGCCGCTCGGAACCTCTCGATCGCCGCCACGATCTCCGCCTGCCCGCCGCCGGGTCCGCTGCTCTGGCGGAGCGCGCCAGTCGCCCATTGCCCTACCCGACTCCTGGACCTGCCTTGCGGGTCGGGGCACTACCACGGCTTCGGTCGCGGTGATGGACGTCGGCCCCGACCTCCAGTTCATCGCCAACCCCGGCGAGGCCTTCCCGGCGCTGATGCTGGGCGGCCCCTGGGGCATCGAGGACGCGAGCTGCCCGAACCGCGAAACCCGCCGGTGCCGACGTGGCACGCCAGCGCGAAGTACCGGTTCCAGGTCGGCCTCGGAGACGACCTGATCGGCTACGAGAAGCCGCCCTGGTCGTTCCTGTACGACACGCCGGGATCCTTCACGCCGACGGACTGCACCAGCGATCCGCACAATCACAGCCACGCGCTGGAGGACGAGGCACTCGGCCCGACCGCAGCAAATCTCCTCGCCCACAAGCTCGCCGACCTGCTCGACGCAAATCCCGACCCCATCGCCGAGATCCGCCTCGGGCGGTACGTCACGATAGCGCCGCCCTCCAGATCAGCCGCAAACCGCGTCAACACGTCGGACATGAGTGTGATCCGAGTCCTGGCCGGGACGTCGGGCAGGCGGATCACACCAGTGTGAGAGGCGCCCTCGCGGAAGACGAGCGTCCCGAAATCCGTGTCGATCGTCACCAAGATTCTGCGCTCCGCCACCGCGCGGTCCAGCAAACGCGATCGTCGGGATCCGGACCTCCGATTGAACGAGCCTCCAGACAGTCGTGCCCCTGGGCCCGCAACCATTCGGCAACGCGACGGCCAGCGCAACGATCGATGAGGAACCTCACGTCGCCTGCCGGGTTCGGCGGACGGCGTCGAGTGAGTCATGCGCGATGACTGCATGGGCATAGGCGAGGCACGCCCGAATATCGTCTGGTTCGAGCTCCGGATGGTCGTCGATGATCGCCTCGGCCGACTCACCCTGAGCAAGAAGACTCAAGATCGACTCGACGGAGATGCGCATCCCTCGGATGATCGGCTTTCCGCCGAAGATGTCCGGATCGTAAGTGATACGTGCAAGCAGCCGCTGGTCCGTCATCGTAGCCTCCCGTGTGAGCAGGGCTGTTCGCACGGTAACGGGGCGTTCGAGGGCCGCTCAAGGGGCGTGTACCTTGCCCCGAAGCGTCGTGGCTGGCGACGACGATCACCACGCCCCGCGCCCGGCTCGTCGCGCTGGTATCAGCCCCCCGCCGCCAGCGCCCGTTCGACGGCCCTTGGCTCGCGGAGGATGACGAGCAGGTAGGCGGATCGAGTAGGAGACGACGGCCCCAAGTCTCCGCGAGGAGAGGCTCCGCCACGCCATCCGGAACATCGGGATGGAGGCGCTGGAGCTGCTCTACCCGTTCGATGGCACGATCGACCAGGCACGACCGTCGAGCCTCGGGGAGTTCCTTGCGTGCAACCGGAGCGTGGAGGCGGCGGCTACAACTGCGCCGCCGGGTTCCGGGGCATCCACCACCGCCCGAGCCGCAGCTCGACGGCGTCGAACGGCTCGGCCCGGACGGCCTCGTCGCCGGCGTGCGTGCCGACAACGACCCACCGGCCAGACTCGAGGCGATATATCTCGAGCGTCTCGAGCTGCGGCTCGACGAACCACAGGTGCGACACCCCTTCACGGGCGTAGATCCGCATCTTTCGGCTCCGGTCGATACGGCCGGTCGACGGCGAGATCACCTCGCACACCCAGTCCGGCACCTGGGTGAACGCGGGCGTGTCCGGGAAGACCGGCAGGCGGTCGCGCTGCCACCCGGCCCAATCGGGAACGAGGACGTCTTCGGCGAGGTGCAGCTCCGGCTCGAGCAGTATCCACCAGCCGCCGGGTCCTGCCGGATCGCCGGGTCCGCGGTGAAACGGCCCGGTGACGTCGCTGCCGAGTACGGTGGCCGCGTGCGCGTGCGGCGACGCGGGCCGCGGGCTGACGACGAGCTCGCCGTCGATGATCTCGGCGACCTTGGTATCGGGGACCTGCATCAGGTCCTCGTAGGTCGCGCGCCGCTTCGGAGGCCCCATAGGCGCGACGATAGCACGACCATGCGCTGACGGGGGAGCAAGCACCGTGCCTCGCTGGGGGGACGCGGCGTCGCGAGACGCCGTGCAACGAGGCAACAATACGTTGCGAGTCAGCGGGGTCCCGGTTCCGCCGGTACCAGGGTCGCTCGCAGCTCTGTGTGCGGGATCTGTCGCGATGCGAACGGGTCCTGACCCGGCCGCGAACACTGCGGCCTGTCAGTCGCCTGATATGGCGAGTGTGGGAGCTTCCCGACGTTGGACGTGTCACGGCCGTCACTCCGACCGCCGCCTTACTGGCACAAGCGGACGGCACCTGGCCGGGGCTCCGATTGAGGACGGATTGGCACCACCACTGGCGGTGGGCCAATCTGATGGAGGGAATGGAGGAACGCTTCGGACTCATAGATGCGGCAGGCCACCCCGTCGCGCTTTGGTGCGGCCCTCGGAGGCGGCTCCTTCGTCTTCCGACCGGGGCCGCATACCGGCTCGATTACTTCGAGATTGACCCAAGGCACCGGAGGGGCTCGTTGGGACTCTTCGCCTTCGCCTTGGCAGGTAGTCGAGCACTGGAACTGGGCGCCCAGTATCTGGTCCTGGGCGCGCTTCCGCCGGTAGCCACCTTCTACGAACGTGCGGGCGGAGCGAGAGGGGCTGTGCAGGGTTGGAACGCAGCGAGAGGCTTGATACCGTTCCGGTTCACGAGGGAGGCCCTGACTCGGTTGGAGGATCTTGCTGGTGGCTTCGCGGTCGGCACAGAAGAAGCGTGAGCTTTTCTCGGCGCTCGTCAGGAAGGTCGGTCCTTTGCCGACCTCAGCCTTGGCGTCCGCGGAGAGCCCGCCCCGCGGGTTGGCGCGAAGTACCCAGGAGACCTCGGTCCAGCTCGCCACAAGGGTGCCGAAGAATCTCCATCGCGCGCTGAAACTGCACTGCGTCAGAGCCGGTGTGTCCGTAATGGAGTTCCTGGCGCAAGCGTTGGAAGAAAAGCTTGCCCGTGAGGAACGGCAGACGCGCGGTCGAGCGCGGGCCGAGTGAACTGAACCACCCGTCTCCCTCCCTACGACATCTTCCTGAAGAGCTCATACCGCTCCTGCAGACGGCTGATCGATGATAGTCCCAGCGAAGTCGCCGATCAAAACTTGAGCACGCCGAGGCTCACGGCCGAATCTCAATATCCCGTGGGAGTGCGCGAGGTCGTGGGTGGAGGACGCTGAGTGGGCGGAGCGGGAGGCCGCCGCCGACCTCGAGGTGCTCTTCGATGTCTGCGGCTACCGCGGCAGACAGCTCCTGAAAACGGGTCGGACAATCTGAGATCTTCGCCGAGGGGTCGTGGTCGATGGAGGTCCCGAACGAGTAGATGCTCTACCGACGAAACTTCGGCACGGAGATGGGGACGGTGTGCTGGGATGTCGTGATGCGAGGGCTCGGCTGCGAGGGCGTCCACGCCAAGAGCCCCGCCGACGTCGAGTCGGCGCTCGCGAAGGCTCGCGACGTCGCGGGCCCTCTCCGCGACGGGCGAGGAGTCGAGCGTGCGCGTGCCAGCGCCCGCGGCTGGTGGTGGTGGAGAGGCAGCGGCTATAAGGTCACGATCACCGAGGTTGACGCGCAGCCGGTGGGCCGGAGCACCGGCTGCACTCAGGCCGCGCGCCGCAGCCATACGAGGATCGCCTCACGCAGGGCCGCGTGCACGGTGAGGCCCCTGGCCCTCGCCGTCGTCTCGATCTGCTTCCATATTTCGTCCGGGAACCGAACCGACCGCGGTCGCGTGCCACCGACTTCCAAGAGCCTCTTGGGTCGCCCCCGTCCGACCTGCACGACGATGCCCTCCCTGGCGATGCGTGCCGCGTAGGGGTTGCGCCGCACCTTCACCCGCGAGAAGTCCACCTCGGGAATCTCACGCAGCGAGGCTGCCGATGGCTCCCGTGCGCTACGCTTCTTCGCCTTCTTCATGTCGTCTCCTCTCATGGCGGGTGGCGCGCCGCGCACTGATGATGCGCGTCTCCGACGCGCTCGGCGAATACGGTCACCAGGGTGCGCCGTAGAGCCGACTCGCCGATGATCACCGCGCGGTCCGCATGCATCGGATCGCCGACGATCAACGCCAGCGGATCGGCGAAGACGGTCGTGGCCTCCTCGAACGTCACGCCGTGCTTGCGATGGTTCGCCGCGGCCTTGCGCGCGTCCCAGCTGAATCGCACACACGTAAGTGTATGACACTAAACGACGGCGATGACAAGTCACGCCCGAGTCGTATCCACGGTTTCGCGGCGAGCTCGGGCTTCCCTCGTCGGCTGGCTGGCCCAGCATTACGCGACCGCGAGCCCAGTGCTGGTCCTCGCGGCCGTCCTGGCTACAGCGGTCGGGACGTTCGCGGTTGTGTGGGTCAACCGCCTGGCGTACCATCGCATCGAGCAGCTGGAGGACCTCTGATGGTTTGGGCAGTAGTAGCCGCGCTGACCATCCTACTCGTGGGGCTTCTCCTCGTCGTTCGCGAGGCCGACATGCGGCTGCACCCGCGGGCGGGCACAGCGGGTTCGTGTGACGGAAGTCGCGGTTCGCCCGCGACCGGCACGGGGTGCGGGGCTGCGTGAAACCCCGCTACGTTCGGGAATGATCGCCCATCCTCCGAGCCCTCGGCTCGGGGAAGGTCGGATCGTCAGCTCCCCAGATTAAGTGTGTCGGGATCGCCAGCTGCTAACGGAGGTCTTGAATTCGTCGAGCCTCGTAAATTTCATTCGCCTGAGGAATCTCATGGCGCCGTCGATCCGACCGTCCGCGACGATCAGCGGCTCGATGAACAATTTGTGAAATTCACCCTCCAGGTGCCTGGAGCTCGATGATCGGCCCGCGCACGCGCTCGAGCGTGGTGGGGGGCGTCGCGACGGAGTACCAGGGTCCCGCCTCACGCTCATGGCGGCGTGGTGGTCCGTCCGATCGGCAACGGTCGAATCCGAATGCGTGACTCTTCGACCGTGACCACCGCGCCGTCCGCGAGCGCGCCCGGTGCGCCGGCGATCGCCGCGGCCAACCGGTCGATGACGTGCGGTGTTGGACCACGCTCGCCTTCCGGCCGCGCGACAGTGCCGCGATCTCGCCGAAGTCCAGGTCGAAGGTCAGGACGATGCGATCCTCCGCGATGGCCTTGGCAAAGACATCTTCGTCGGCCATCCGGTGGAGCCCGTCGTCGCGCAAGTGCGCCACCTCGTGTCCCTGCTCGCGCAGCCAGTCGACGACTCGCTGATCGACGCCCATGTCGGCGAGAAACCGCACGCGGGCTCAGCCGAGCTTCACCTGCTCCTGCGCGAGCCAAGCCGCGTAGCGGAGGGCCTCCTCGATGTCCTGGCGCTCGAGATCGGGGTAGCCCGCGAGAACCTCGTCGAAGGAGGTGCCGTGCGCGATCTGACCGACGACGACCGAGACCGGAATCCGCATCCCGCGGATGCAGGCGCGGCCGCCCATGATGTGGGGATCAAATGTGATGCGATCGAACATCGTCAGCTCCTCTCCTCGTACCAGAGATCGGCTTGCGGACGCCGCGCCGCGGCCCGCTTCCTCTAAATGGCTCTTCCGGGTTTCGTGTGGGTAGCGTGACCGGCTGAGGGGCCGCCTGCTATCGTCCCGCCGCCACGACGGCAGAGGAGGCGGAGACGATGCGGGACCGCGAGCTGTACGCGACGATCTTGGGGGGTCACGGCGCCGTGGACGGTGGGGCGCCGACCCGGGACGACGGCTGCCCTGGGCACAGACGGTCTCGATCCACGACATCATCCGCGCAGCGGAGACGACGAGTGCAGCGTCCGGATGCGTCACGACGGCGCGCTTACCCGCGTAGCCCCGGCGCGGGGAACGATGCGGTGAGCTCCTTCACCTCGGCGAAGATGCGCTCGATCGCGTCCTCGTCGGACGCCTTGGCCGCTTCGACGCCCTCGTCCATCCACCGCGCGATGTGCTTCATCTCGTCCGGGCCCATGCCGCGGCTGGTCACGGACGGTGTGCCGATGCGCAGCCCCGACGGGTTGGCCGGCGGACGAGGATCGAACGGTACCGCGTTGAAGTTCAGCTCGAGCCCGGCACGATCGAGAGCCTTCGCCGTCGGCTTGCCGCGCACGTCCTTGTTCGTGAGGTCGATCAGGATGAGGTGGTTGTCGGTCCCACCGGAGACGAGGTCGAACCCCCGCGCGAGCAGCTCGTCCGCGAGCACCTTCGCGTTCGCGACCACGTCGGCCGCGTATGAGCGGAACTCGGGCGTGGCAGCTTCCTTCAGCGCGACGGCGATCGCCGCGGTCGTGTGATTGTGCGGACCGCCTTGCAGACCGGGCAGGATCGCCGAGTCGATCTTCTTGCCGTGTTCTTCCGTGCACAGGATCATCGCGCCCCGCGGGCCGCGCAGCGTCTTGTGTGTCGTCGTCGTGATGACAGGAGCGTGTCCGACCGGCGACGGGTGCACGCCGCCGGCGACGAGTCCGGCGATGTGCGCGATGTCGGCCAGGAGGAGCGCACCAACGTCGCTCGCGATCTGTGCGAACGCCGGGAAGTCGATGGTTCTCGGTATCGCCGTTCCGCCGCAGACGATGATCTTCGGACGTTCGCGTCGCGCGAGATCGGCTACCTGGTCCATGTCGACGCGTCCGGTGTCCTTACGCACGCCGTACTGCACTGGGTGGAGCCACTTCCCGGAGAGCGTCGGCGGCGCTCCGTGCGTGAGGTGCCCGCCCATCGGGAGCGCCATCCCCATGATCGTGTCGCCCGGCTGCACGAACGCGAAGTACACAGCGAGGTTGGCGGGAGATCCGGAGTACGGCTGGACGTTGACGTGCTCGACGCCGAACAACGACTTCGCGCGCTCGATGGCGATCGTCTCGACCTGGTCGATGACCTGCTGGCCCTCGTAGTACCGGCGTCCGGGATAGCCCTCCGAGTACTTGTTCGTGAGGACCGTCCCCGTGGCCTCCAAGACCGCTTTCGAGACGTAGTTCTCGGACGGGATCAATCTGATCTTCGCCGACTGACGCTCTTGCTCTGCACCGATCAGCGCCGCGATCTCGGGGTCGACGTCGGCCAGCGCGGGATCGACTCTCGTCATCACGCTCATGGTGCCTCCTCGCTTCGCGTCACGGACCGCCGAGGCACCCAGGCGTACGGCAAGCGGTCCAACCGCGCTACTCCCCGGTGGTTAGGCCCACCTCGAACGCCAGTCGCAGCGCGTCTGAGACTCTAGGAAGCGGCCACGA
>VBKF01000218.1 GCA_005888095.1 Deltaproteobacteria bacterium
GACCCGCCGGGCGCATGCTCTACTGTGATCATCAGAACTTCCCTGCCGGGATTCTCCGTAAGATCTTTCGACATGAGCGACGTGACCTTAGGCTGCTGAGCCATCGCCGTGCCGGTCATGAGGCATAGCAGAACCAACGTAACGAGTTTGGTCGTCATAGTCGCCTCCTTCGTTCCTCGCCCGAGACCCCCGGGTGCAACGCTCCGCTCGGGCATTTCGCGATCACCGCACCGATTGTGTCAGCGCCGGCACCGTTGGGCAGGATCCTTGGATGCAGGATCAGGCTCTTGCCTGTGAGCGGCGGAGCCATTCGTCGAGACCGATGCGGCCGAGGCGCGCTTCCCCCAACGGCACGAGCGAGCGCTCCTCGACACGGCCGCCCCAGTATCGGGCCTCGGGGTCACTCACGACCTCACGCGGGTCGCCGACCGCCTTCAGATAGCGGGCGACGATTGCGTTGAACGGTGCTCGTTCCGGGCCGGCGATCTCGACGATGCCGCTTCGTGGCGCCGCGAGCGCCACATCGGCGATGATGGCAGCAACGTCGTCCGCCGCGATGGGCTGGAACAGGCCGGGCGAAAGCCTGACCATGTTTCCATCCGTACTTGAAGCGGCGATGGCGCCGAGGAATTCCAGGAACTGGGTCGAGCGGATGATGGTGTAGGGGATGCCGGAGGTCTCGATCAGTTTCTCTTGGGCAACCTTGGCGCGGAAATAGCCATTTTCTGGTGTCCGGTCGGTTCCGACGATGGATAGCGCGACATGGTGCCGGACGCCGGCTGCCGCCTCCGCCGCGAGAAGGTTGCGGCCGGAGGTCTCGAAGAATTCCAGCACCGCCTTGTCCTCAAATGAGGGCGAGTTGGCGAGGTCGATCACCACCTGGGTGCCGGCCATGGCCTCTTTGAGGCCCTCGCCGGTGATGCTGTTGACGCCGGTATTGGGCGAGGCGGCGACGACCTCGTGGCCGCGCTGGCGCAGAATGGGGACGGTCTTCGAGCCGATCAGGCCGGTGCCGCCGATAACGACGATCTTCATTCCGAACCTCCTAGTTCGTAGCCCGCAAGCCGGGGTTTGTGACGGTTGTGCGGCAAGCCGCCGTCAGCGAGTGTGTCCACCACGAGGGAGACGGAGAGAAGATAAGACCCATAAAGGGGGATCCGCCCCGATATCGTCCTGAGCGCGTCTACCACACCGCCCGTCGCTCCGTAACGAGAGGATTTTCGGGGCTTCTCGGAATCTGCTGCGACTTCTTCGGATGCGGTGTGCCGATGTATGGAAACTCCTTCAGAATGTCGGTGTGAGGCTTGAGACCGGTCGGCGGTGCGCGAGAGGCACTCCTGGGCGATCGGCGGCCGGAGGACATACCGGCACAGCTGCTCAAGCGCCTCGCGATTGTCCGCCGCGACCGCGACGTTGCCGTGTAGGTCGAAGCCCTCGAGATGGGCCTGGCGCGGGCCGGGTCTCGGCGCCCTAGCTAGTGATTGCTACTCCGCGTACGCGACGTTTGACCGACGGTCGCCCGCTCTCGTGAGTTCGAGGAGTGAGCCGCCGTCCCGCTTCGAGCGGCCCGACGCTCGCGGGCAGTCTGGTGGCAGTTCGTTCCGTCATGTCGCCGTCGTCCTGTGACGCGTGAGGTGCAGGGTGCAGGGTGCAGGGCCGTCGGACCCGACGATGTTGCACCTCCGTCGCGAAGGACACTGTCGTCCACTGGCTCAGCCTTCGACCACGCGGTTGCGCTGCACGCCGAGATCGATCGCACCGTCCGCGCTCTTGATGCGTGCCTCCACTACGTCGCCGGCCTTCAGGTACTGCGTGCGCTTCGCCTGCGCGCTCGTGAAGAAGTCCCACTTCACCCTGTCCGGCAAGAGCCCGCCGAGCCGCTGCATCGTGGGCGACGGGATCGCCAGCGCGCAGCCAGCCGGCGTGCCGGTCGAGATGAGGTCGCGGGGTGAAGGTCGTGCACCCCAGAGAGCTCCGTCAGCGTTTCGGCGGGGCCGTACACGAGGTTTCGCGTGCTGTCGCTTTGCCGAACCTCCCCGTTCACGGTGAGGGTGAGTCGGAAGTCCTTCAGCGCGCCCATGTCCCCGGCCCCAAGCATGCAGAGGTAGGGACCGACGGGGCCGAACGTGCGGAAGCTCTTGCCTTTGTAGAACTGCGTCTGCGGAATCTGGACGTCGCGCGCCGAGTAGTCGTTGACGATCACGGGGCCGGCCACGAAGTCGTGGAGGTTGGCGTCGGTCACCGCGGTCGGCGAGGTGATCTCACGCCGGAGTACGAGCCCGAGCTCGATCTCGTAGTCGAGGAACCGTACGCCGCGCGGACGGATGACGTCGCTGTCGGCGGTTGAACAAGATGGTCTTCGGGGACCGCGCCAGCAGGCGCTCAGCGGATCAGCGCGAGCAGGCGATCGAGCCACCAGTACCCGGCGAGGGTTCCCATCCCGTAGACCGGGATCTGGCGGAGCCAGCCCGGGACGTCCGCCGCAAATCCGTGGACCGCACGCCGGAGCGCGAGCACGCCGAGCACGAAGCCGACCTGACCCGCCTCGATGCCGACGTTGAAGGACAGCAGCGCGAGCGGAACCTCGCCCGCCGGCAGCCCCGCCTCGCGGAGCGCGGCGGCGAAGCCGAGCCCGTGAAGGAGGCCGAACGTGGCCGCCATCAGCCACGGACGCCGGCGGGCGAGGCTGCTCGCCGCGCGCGGGCGCGCGAGCTCGACCGCGACCGCGAGGACGGTCGTGGCGATCGCGACCTCGATCGGTCGCGACGGGACGACGATGAGGCCGAGCGCCGCGAGCGTCAGGGTGATGCTGTGGCCGAAGGTGAAGGCGGTGACCGTCGCGACCACCCGCCGCGCCGTGCCAGCGAGCAGCACGAGAGCGAAGACGAAGAGCAGGTGATCGGGGCCGGTGAGGATGTGCGCGACGCCGAGCCGCGCGTAGTCGCGCGCGACGTCGAGCGCCCGTGGACGGGGCGGGATCGTGACGAGAGGTCGTCCCGGGGACGTAACGCCCTGGACGAGCCGGCCGTCGGCGAGCGTCACCCGGACGACCGCGGCGAGGACGACCGTCCCCGGCCCCGTGACGCCGACCCGCTGGCCGACGAGCCCGTCGCGCCCGCAGTCGACGGTCCATCGTCTCCAGACGCCGCCGCCCTCGACCTCGGGCTTCGGTGTGCGGAGGGGCCGGCACCGTGCCGGCAGCACGGGCTCCAGCTCCGCGCCGCGCGCGCGCACGAGAGGCGTCTTCCAGCCGACCTCGACGACGCCGCCGGGGGTCTCGCGCAGCTCGAGGACGCATGGCGCGAGCGGGTGGGCCAGGGCCACCCGGACGAGGCCGAGGACGAGCACCGCGACGACGCCGGGCCGCATGGCCGATCTTACCCCCGCCACCGTGGTACTCGACAAGCCGAAAACTCCTGCGGTAAGCCAGCCGGGTGCGGTCCGTTCTCGTGGCCCTCGCGCTCGCTTCGACGGTCGGCGCCACGACGCCGCCCTGGCGGCGGACCGAGACGCGCGCGCCGTGCGCGAGCTTCGACCCGCTCCGGAGCCCATACTTCGGGGACCTGCACATCCACACCAAGTTCTCCGCCGATGCCTACATCTTCGGGACGCGCGTCGCGCCGCCCGACGCGTACGCGTTCGCGCGCGAGGCGCCGATCGTGCTCGCCGACGACAACGAGGACCAGACGAGGAGCACCCGGATCGACCGCCCACTCGACTTCGCCGCCGTCACCGACCACTCGGAGTTCTTCGGCGAGGTCCTGCTCTGCGACACACCCGGCTCTCTCGTCTACGACGACCCGACTTGCGTGCTGCTGCGGCAGAAGGACACGCCGCAGCAACAGAATATCCCCACGATATTCTGGCTCTATCCGCTCAGCCTCTCGCCATCGACGCATCAACCCTTCTGCAGTGAGCCCGGCGTCGATTGCGCCGGCGCGTCGGTCTCGGTGTGGCAGCAGATGCAGGCGGCCGCCGAGGGCGCCTACGACCGGACCGATGCCTGCACGTTCACGACGTTCCTTGGCTACGAGTACACGGCGAGCCCGCTCGGCGCCCACCTGCACCGAAACGTCATCTTCCGCAACGATCGTGTTCCGCCGACGGTATCGAGCTACATCGAGACCTCGACCGGCGGGATCCCGCAGGGCTTCTGGACGGCCATCGAGAACACGTGTCTCCAGGCGGGGATCGGCTGCGACGCCGTCATCATCCCGCACAACTCGAACCTGAGCGGCGGCCGGCAGTTCTTCGACCCCGCGGACGGCGCCGAGGCGCTCCGGCGGCAGACGCTCGAGCCGCTCGCGGAGATCCACCAGATCAAGGGGAACTCCGAGTGCCGCTTCGACCGGCTGGCGGGCGCCGGCGCTGGGACGGCGGACGAGCTCTGCACGTTCGAGCAGGAGGACGTGGCGCAGCAGGGCCCCGCCGGCAGGCCCGTGCCGATCGACCAGTACCCGCCCCGGAACATGATCCGGAACGCGCTGAAGGACGGGCTCGCGTTCGAGGACCGGCTCGGCGCGAACCCGTTCCGGTTCGGCTTCGTCGGGTCGACCGACAACCACGACGGCGCCGCGGGCAGCGTCGCCGAGAACGGCTGGGCCGGCGGGCAGGGCAACAACGACTCCTCCCCCGCGCGCCAGATCGGCGACAACGTGCGCACGAACCCCGGCGGCCTCGCGGTCGCCTGGGCCGAGGAGAACTCGCGCGACGCGCTCTTCGCCGCCTTCAAGCGTCGCGAGACGTACGCGACCAGCGGCACGCGCCCCGTCGTCCGCTTCTTCGCCGGCGACCTCGCCGGCGTCCGCTGCGGGTCGCCGGGCCTCGTCCACGACGCCTACGTGAGCGGTACGCCGATGGGTGGCGAGATCGGCCCCGTGCACGGGGCCCGGAGTCCGACGTTCGTCGTGTGGGCGGCGAAGGACCCGGGCACCGCCGACGCGCCGGGAACGGACCTGCAGCGCGTCCAGATCGTGAAGGGCTGGGTCGACGCCGGCGGGACGACGCACGAGCAGGTGTTCGACGTCGCCGGCGACCCGAACAACGGCGCGGACGTCGACCCCGCGACGTGCGCGCCGCGCGGCGCGGGCGCGCGCGAGCTGTGCGCGGTCTGGCGCGACCCGACGTTCGACCGCGCGGAGCGCGCCTTCTACTACGCCCGCGTGCTCGAGAACCCGACCTGTCGGTGGAGCACGCGCGTCTGCAAGTCGGTCGGGGTCGATCCGTTCTCGCCCGACTGCGCGACGCAGGCCGACAGCGCCGGGGGGGCGTTCACCGACTGCTGCCTCGGCCCCGGGAACGACGCGTTTCTCGCCCCGACCGTCCAGGAGCGCGCGTGGACGTCGGCGATCTGGTACCAGCCAGACGGCATCGCGCGGGTGAACGCGCGCGTTCGCTACGGCGCGGCGCCGGGGACCGATCGCCTCGCGCTGCGGCTCCGTCTCGGGCGCCGGGCCGCGGACCTCGATCCGACGCGCAACGACCTCGTGCTGCGCGTGAGCGATGACGACGACATCCTCGCCGTCACGATCCCCGCCGGCACGATGGTCGCGGCCGGCCGCAAGCGCTTCGTCCTCCCGGCGCCGCTCGGCCCCGTCGCGCGCGCGAGGCTGCTGTTCGGCCGCCGGCAGGTCCAGCTCGGCGTGACGACCGCGCCGACCGATCTCTCGCGCGCCGACCGCAACGATCACATGGTGACCGTCGCGCTCGCCGCGGGCCTCTACCGCACCTCGCACACGCGGCTGTGGACGGCACGCGGGGCGACGCTGGTCGCGACGGGGCACTGATGGCGCGTCTCCTCCGCGCGCCGCTCGTGCACTTCGTGGCGCTCGGGGCGGCGCTGCTCGCGGTCCGCGGCCGGATCGAGACCGGGCCGGCGCCGCGTCCGTCGCTCATGATCCGCGGCGCCGACGTCGCCCGGCTCGCGGAGGCGTGGACCGAGGAGCACGGCGCGCCGCCGGACGCCGCGGCGATGCGACGTCTGGTCGACGCAGCGATCGACGAGGAGGTGCTCTACCGCGAGGCGCTCGCGCGGGGCTTCGACCGACAGGACGGGGCCGTCCGCGAGCGTCTCGTCCGGCTTGGGAGCTTCGTCGGCGAGGAGACGGCGCGCGATCGGGCGGCGCTCGAGCGCGAGGCGCGGCGGCTCGGCCTCGAGCGGAGCGATCTCGTGATCCGCCGCCACCTGGTCGAGATGATGCGGCTCGCCGCCGGCCAGGTGAGCGAGCGCGACCTGCCGTCCGAGGCGGAGCTCGCCGCGTACCTCGCACGCCACGCCGGCGAGTTCGCCGAGCCGGCGCGCGTCCGCCTCACTCACGTGTACTTCGCCGCGGATGCGCGCGGCGAGCGCGCCGCCACGGACGCGCTCGCGGTTCTCGGGGAGCTCACCGGCGCCGGAAGCGAGGCAGGCGCGCAGCGTGGCGACGGGTTCGTCCGCGGCAGCGAGTTCACGGGCTCGCGGAACGAGCTGGCGCGGGTCTTCGGCCCGGGCTTCGCCGCGGCGGTCGACCGCGCCCCGGAGCGGACGTGGGTCGGACCGCTTCGCTCGGTCTACGGCGCTCACCTCGTGTGGATCCACGCGCGCGAGCCCGAACGGACGCCCGCGCTCGCCGACGTCCGCGGTCGGGTCCTGCACCGTTGGCTCCGCGAGCGGGCCGAGGAGCGCTGCAACGCGGCCCTGCAGGCGATGCGGGCGGCGTACGACGTGCGCGTCGAGGACGGAGCGGGCGCCGGCGGCTGACAGCTACAGGTCCACCTGCTCGACCCTCGGCGCGCGCTCCATGATGAACTCGAAGCGCGGCGCAACGTCGCGGCCCATGAGCGTCTGGATCGCCTGATCGGTCGCCGTCGCGTCACTGACGCGCACCTTGGGTTGTCGCTCCTGCACCGGCACGTCGGAGACGTCGAGGAGCCGTACAACTTCTTCGACGTGGACGGCTCTTAGCCGACTTTGAGTCCGATGTGCGACGCGTGATCGGAGGAACGAAATGGCCGAGACACTGACAATCAGGATCAAGCCGCTGGGCGAGGCGATGGCAACGTTCCGCCAAACGTTCAAGGCCCTGGAAGGATCTACCCGAAGCAAGGCCCGGGTGCAGCGCAGGGAGGAGGTCTTCTTCACGAGCATCGAGGCCGCCCGCAAGCTCCTCACGCCGAACCGTCTGTCGCTCCTGCGCGCGATCCGGACCGAGCGTCCCGGTTCCATGTATGCGCTCGCCCGCCGAGTTGGACGGGATCTCAATGCCGGTGGCGAGCAAGCCAGCCTTCCGAAGGCGCTCGACGAAGGTCACCTTCCCGCTGTGCTCCTCCCGAAGGCTGTGAACGCAATCACAGTGAAGAGCCCACAGTGCTCGACCATGGCCTCCTCGACGAGCCGCTCAAGGTCAGCCCTGCTCGGGCGCCAGCGGGCATCGCACTTCTTCCTGGCGCGGTTTCGGGATCGCCTCACGGGGCACCGTCAAACGTCGGGAAGACGCCCTCGTCGAGCTCGACCGTCGGCTCCGCGCCGAGCTGTGTAGGTGTCGGCGGCGTCTCCTCCCTTGCATAGCCGATCGTCCGGTATCCGCGGAGCCGCTTCTCGAACATGCGGGCGAGCAACGGAACTGCCGGATCCACGTAATCGTAGATGCGCACTTCGGTCTTCCCCGGGCTCAACCGGTGAAGGCGCCCGGTGTACTGGACGAGCGTGCCCTTCCACGACACGGGCATGGCCAGGAAGAGGGTGTCCAGGCGCGCGTCGTCGAATCCCTCGCCGATGTAGCGTCCGGTCGCGAGAATGAGGCGCTCCTCGTCGCTCGGGATGGCCGCCAGCTGCGCCTTGGCCTCCCGCCGTGCCTTGGCGGTCACACCACCTTGGAGCACAACGAGATGGCGGGTGAAGCCTCGCAGGCGCGCCGCGAAGTACTCGAGGTGGTCTCTCCGCTCCGTGAGGAGGATCGGCGATCGGCCTTGCTCGAGGGCGCCAATCACATCGTTGAGGATGAGCTCGTTGCGCCGGCCATCGGCGGCGATCGCGGCATAGAGCTCCTGGATCCCGGCTCCTGGTCCGAGGCTCGCCGCGCGGAAGGCAGTCTCGCGGCAGATCAGGCGATGCTCGAACGGGCGCTGCGCCTTCTCGCTCTTCGGGTCGATGGCGAACCGGACGGGACCGCACTGCATGTGGATGATCGGCTGGTGCCCGTCGCGCCGATAGGGCGTGGCGGTGAGGCCGGTCACGTACCGGGCCTTCACCTCGCCCATGACGCGCTCGAAGGAAGCCGCGGGCACGTGATGGCACTCGTCGACGATCACGTGACCGTAGGCTGCGACGACGTCGTCGATGGTCCCATCGCGCACGAGGCTCTGGAGCATGGCCACGTCGAGGCGGCCGGTGGGCGTCCGCTTCCCGCCGCCGATCTGCCCGATCCCCTTCGGGGGCAGCCCGAGGAACAGCGAGAGCTGCGCCACCCACTGATCGAGCAGCGGCTTGCGATGTACGAGGACAAGCGTGCTCCGACCACGGGCCGCAGCGAGGTAGATGCCGACGACGGTCTTCCCCACGCCGGGTGGGGCTACGAACACACCGAGGTCATGCGCAAGCAGGGACTTCGCTGCCTGCTCCTGGGCTTCGGTCAGATGCCCGTGGAAACGCGCCTTCAGCGATTCACCGAGGACGCGTTGATCGTCGAGCCGGAGGCCAACTCCGTGGTCGGCGAGCAGGTCCCTCAAGTCGCCGACGCAGCCTCGCGGGAGAGCAACGTGTCGCGAGTGCTCCTCGGCACACGCGACGACACGCGGCGTGAGCGCCGTCGACAGCCGCATCTTCTGCCGCTTGTAGAACTCCGGGTTCTGGAAGGCCGCGACGCGCTTGATCTGGTTCAGGAAGGCGCTCGGGAGCCTCGCCTTCTCGACGAAGATGCGCTGGGCGAGAACTGCACGGACCTCGCTCGGCAGAGGTTCCTCGATCCTGGCCGGGCGCGGCCGTCGGGACGGTGGGGCCTCCCAGGGCGTTTCATCTTCGTCCTCGCCCGTGGAGGCAATGCGCAGGCCGATGACCTGGCCGCGAGCGACCGCCTCCCGCGCGATCGCGTCGACAGTCGTCGGCGCGATACGCGACAGGGAAGCCAGATACGCCCACTGATCTGCGTGGGGAACGAGGCGATCGTCGACGAAGACGGTATTGCCGCGCTCGCGGGCCTCGTGTTGGAGCGGCAGGGCGATCAGGTTGCCGAACCCTCCGCGGGGCAACATGTCCTGGTTGGGGAAGAGCCGGTCGTAGGACGCCATCGCGAGCTGGTGACGGCGCGACATCGTCTCGGTGATGAGGTAGCAACTCATCCGGCGTGCGGTTGCGGCGGGCACGGGTGCGGCGAAGAAGAACCAGACGTGCGCACCGTTCCCCGATCGCGAACGCTCGACGGCCGCCGAAAGCCCAAGTGTTCGAGAGGTCTCGACGAAGGCAGCGACGTCGTCAGCCCACGACTCCTCGTCGAAGTCGGCCGCCAGGAACCAGCATGTGTCGTCCTCGAGGAGCGGATAGACCCCGATCACGTGACGACCCTGGAGATGGTCGAGGACCACCTGATCGCTCACGGAGATGAACGCTTGATTCGGGCACTCGCTGCACTTGACGCGCGGCTTCTCGCAGACGCCGCGCACCCACTCGTTCGCGCAGGCGGGCGCGTAGCCCTTTCGATCCGTGCGGGGGTTGACCCACAGCTTGGCGAAGACGTCGTCGCGCCCGCGGAAGAGGCCGCGGAACAGGGCGACCTTCTGCCCGGCCGTGGAGGGCGGTGGCAGAGATACGCTGCCGTCCACATCCTCCGCAGGTGTGCTGAGCTGCGCCTGCAGCGACCGGACCCGAGCCTGCGCCTCCTCGCGTTCGCGTTCCAGCCGGCCGATGAGCGCCTGCTCACGGTCGATCGCCGCGAGGAGCTCGTCCTTGGCCCTCACGACGGCTCGCCGTTCAGGCCGCCATCAGTGGAGCTAATTCCTCGGGCCCAAGCCGTGGTTGGCCGAGGCGAGTCAGCACCCGGTTGAGGGCGGCGAGGCTGAGCTTCCCGGGGGCCGTGATCTCGATTCCGATCGCCTTGCCATTGGTGTTGTAGTCGATCAACAGGCCGGGCGTCGCCTTCGACACTCGGGCCGCGCGCTCGGCTCCGCGTCGCGGGAGGTAGAGGTACGCGGCGATGGCGCGCCCCTTGCGAAACGTCACTTCGAGGTAGCGACCTCTCATGACCTCCTCCTTCTTACCACCGGATAGGCGGTGATGACCACGAGCACGCGTTCGGCCTCATCCGGTTCCACGACGACCTCCCATACCCGGCGGCGGTGACGTGAAGTGACCACCCACCGACCTTCCTCCACGTCGGGTCGGAGGCTCGACGCGTCTTCGAGCATCTGTCGGACGTCGAGCTCCGTGAACTCTCGATCGACCATGCGCTTGAGGACGTGGCTTCTCCCGGAGCTCGCTCAGTGCCGGCAGCTCTGCGTCGATCTCATCGAATCGCGGGCCCACGGTACGGAGCAGGCGTTCGCCCACCTCGGTAGGCGCAACGCTCCGTGTGGTGCGGGTCAACAGCCGAAGCCCGAGCCGCTCTTCGAGTCCCCGGATCGTGTGGCTGAGCGCCGACTGAGAAACGCCGAGCTTCGCTGCGGCCCTGGTGAAGCTCCCCTCCTTCGTTACAGCGAGGAAGGCAAGGAGGTTATTGACGTTGCCGCGGGCATTCATGAATCGACCTCATGGGTTCATGCGAGTTCTACCACGTAGTCCCATGCCGTCGCGCCGTTTAGCTTGACGATCGACGGCAGGGGCGAGACTGCCCGAAACAGTCGACGGGAGCGACAATGGACATCAAGCGAAGCGGTTCGCAGTCCTCCGGCAAAGGGCCGGCCGAGTATTTCACCGGCACCGTACGCATCGACCCCCTCTTCCAGCCACCCCCTCCGGCACGCGCGCTCAGCGTCAGTGTCACGTTCGAGCCATGCGCCCGGACCGCATGGCACACCCATCCGCTCGGTCAGACCCTGATCGTGACGGCCGGCTGCGGCTTGGTACAGAGCTGGGGCGGTCCGATCAAGGAGATTCGGCCGGGCGACGTGATCTGGTGCCCGCCGGGTGAGAAGCACTGGCACGGCGCGACGGCACACACGGCCATGACCCACATCGCCATCGTGGAGCAGCTCGACGGCAAGAGCGTCGACTGGATGGAAAAGGTCAGCGACGAACAATACCAGGCCCCACGATGAGCGCTGACATCAACGACCAGAGGTAGATCACCATGCGCGCTACCGTCATGTTCGGCGCCGGCGACGTTCGCATCGAGAACGTCCCCGACGCCCGCCTCATCGCGCCAACCGACGCGCTCGTCGCCGTCACCCGCGCCTGCATCTGCGGCAGCGATCTCTGGCCGTACAGGACATTGGGGCACAGCGACATCGGCCGCCGCATGGGCCACGAGGCCATCGGCGTCGTCGAAGCCGTCGGCGCCGACGTCCGCACCATGAAAGTCGGCGACGTCGTCGTCATGCCGTTCGCGTACTCCGACGGCACCTGCGTCTTCTGCCACGAAGGACTGCACACGTCATGCATCCACGGAGGGTTCTTCGGCACGGGTGACGTCGACGGAGCACAGGCCGAAGCGCTGCGCGTCCCTCAGGCAGACGGAACACTCTTCGTCCTCCCGGTCGGCAAAGACGACGCGCTGATGCCCTCGCTCCTCACGCTTTCAGATGTGATGGGCACCGGCCATCATGCGGCCGTCGCCGCCAGGGTCGGCCCTGGGAAGACGGCGGCCGTTGTCGGAGACGGCGCCGTTGGCTTGTGCGGCGTGATCGCCGCACGGCGACTCGGCGCCGAGCAGATCATCCTCTTGGGCCGGCATGCGGACCGGATCGCGCTGGCGAGAGAGTTCGGCGCAACAGACGTCGTGAGTGAGCGAGGCGACGAGGCGGTCGAGCGCGTGCGCGAACTCACCGACGGCTTCGGCGTCCACTCCGTCCTCGAGTGCGTCGGCCTCGAACAGTCGATGCTCACCGCGCTCAGCATCGCGCGGCCAGGTGGCGCCGTCGGCCGCGTCGGTGTCCCCCAGGACGACACGATGCGCGGGTCGCAGCCGGCGTTCTACAACAACGTCACCGTGAGCGGCGGGCCGGCCCCGGTCCGCGCATACATCGAGGAGCTACTCCCAGACGTCCTCGAGGGCAGGATCGAACCGGGTCGAGTCTTCGATCGGGTCGCGCGCCTCGATGAGGTGCCCGACGGCTACAGGGCGATGAATGAACGCGAAGCGATCAAGGTCATGATCGAGCCCTGACGCGCCCGAAAGGAGAAACGATGCAGAAGCGCAAACTCGGGAACAGCAACCTGGAGGTCTCGGCGGTCGGGCTCGGCTGCATGGGCATGAGCTTCTCTTACGGTCCGGCTGCAGACAAGAAGGAGATGATCGCTCTTCTCCGGTCGGCGGTCGAACGCGGCGTCACGTTCTTCGATACCGCCGAAGTGTACGGCCCGTTCACGAACGAGGAACTCGTGGGCGATGCCCTCGCCCCCGTCCGTGAGCAAGTGGTGATCGCCACCAAGTTCGGGTTCAAGCTTCGTCCCGAGGGGGCACCGGGTTGGGTGGGCCTCGATAGTCGGCCGGAGCACATCAAGCAGGTCGCCGAGGGCTCACTCAAGCGACTCAGGGTCGATGCCATCGACCTGTTCTATCAACACCGCGTCGATCCGGACGTGCCCATCGAAGACGTGGCGGGAGCGGTGAAGGACCTGATTCGGGAGGGCAAGGTCAAGCACTTCGGCCTCTCTGAAGCAGGAGTGCAAACGATCCGTCGCGCACACGCGGTCCAGCCGGTCGCCGCAGTGCAGAGCGAATACTCGCTGTGGACGAGAGGCCCGGAAGCGGAAGTGCTGCCGGCCCTCGAGGAACTCGGAATCGGCTTCGTTCCGTACAGCCCGCTGGGCAAGGGCTTCCTCACGGGAAAGATCGACGAGAACACTGCGTTCGACAGCTCCGACTTCCGCAACACCCTCCCTCGCTTCACGCCGCAGGCTCGGAAAAAGAACCTCGCCCTGGTTGATCTGCTCGGCAAGATCGCCGAGCGGAAGAAGGCGACGCCTGCTCAGATCGCGCTCGCCTGGTTGCTTGCCCAGAAGCCGTGGATTGTTCCAATCCCAGGCACGCGAAAGCTGGAGCGCCTCATCGAGAACATTGGAGCAGCTGCAATCGAACTTACGTCGGGCGATCTTCGTGACATCGGAAGCGCCACATCAAAGATCACCCTTCAAGGAGCTCGCTACCCGCAAAACCTGGAGCAAATGACCGGTCGCTGAGCGGCCCTGTGCCGAATGAGGGGAAGTGGATAGCGCCGACGCTTAGATTCGACCGACGACGAGTTTGATCGCAGGCTCTCCATAGGCGGCGGCCGCAGCGTCCCACTCGACGATACGGGTCGTGACGGCCTCAGGGCGCA
>VBKF01000219.1 GCA_005888095.1 Deltaproteobacteria bacterium
TGCCGTGAAGAGCCGCCGGAGACGCAAGTCGGCCGCGAGCGCCCCGATCGAGCTCGACGAGGCGTACCTGCGGGCGGTGAAGAAGCTCGAGTCGCTGCCGCAGAACCAGTCCGGAGCCGACAAGAGCTGGGTCGAGCGGGCGATCCGGGGCTGGCGAGATCACTACGCGCGAGTCTCGCGCTGAGCCTGGTGGACGCATTCACGCGCCTGGTCGAGCGGCTGCGCCGCGACGGTGTCCGCTTCGTGGTGATCGGGCTCTCGGGCGCGAACTATTATGCCCGGTCGGCCGCGACGCTGTTCGTCACCCAGGATCGTGACCTTTTTCTGCCGCCCGACCCCGACAAGACGCTCGCCGCCTGGCGCGCCTGCGAAGCGTTCGGTCTCGATCTCGTGTGCGGAGCCGAACCGCTCGATCGACCGCGGGACCGCCTGCTCGCGGAACGGGTGATCTCGAGCCAGGCGCTCGTCCGCGCCACGGACGGCGCCGGCCTCGACGTCGATTTCACGTTCGTCATGGCCGGGTTCGACTTCGAGCGGGTCTGGAGCCGCCGACGGATCTTCCGGGTCGACGACGTGGAGATCCCGGTAGCGCGCCTCGCCGACATCGTGGAGTCCAAGCGCCGAGCCGGACGCGACAAGGACCGGCTCTTCCTCGCCACACACGCCGAGGCGATCCGCGACCTGATGAGGTCGGAGCGCTGGCGCGCTGCAGACCGGAGCCGCCGGCGGAAACGTCGGAAGCCGCCTCGGAAACGGCGCTGATGACCCAGGTCACCATCGCCGCGTCTCGCCCACGGCGAGCACCCACGCCCGGTCGGGGCCGAGGTTCGCGGCGTCCGCCGCGGCGCGGAACCGGCGCGGCGGCTCGTCGGGCGGCTCGTCGGTCAGGTCGAACGTCCCCCAGTGCATCGGGACCGTGTACCGTGCCTCGAGGTCGAGCGCGGCGCGCACCGCCTCTTCGGGATCGAGGTGGACGAAGCGCATGATCGCGGCCGGCTCGTAGGCGCCGATCGGCAGCGCCGCGACGTCGATCCGCCCGAACCGCTCGCGCAGCGCACGGAAGCCGTCGAAGTAGCCGGTGTCGCCGGCATGGTAGAAGCGGTGCGTGGGCCCCTCGACGACCCATCCGGTCCACAGGCGCCGATTGTGCCCGACCACGGAGCGTCCCGAGAAGTGCTGCGCGGGCACGCAGTGCACCCGGACCGCGCCCATCTCGACGCTCTCCCCCCAGTCGAGCTCGAGCACCTCGCCGCCGGCGTCGCGGACGAGGTCGCCCATCCCGAGGCCGGCGACGAAGCGCGTGCCGCGTCTCGCGAGCACCTCGATGGACGGCAGGTCGGTGTGATCGTAGTGGTCGTGCGACAGCGTCACGAAGTCGATCGGCGGCAGCTCGTCGAGCGGGACACCCGGCGGCACGAGACGCTTCGGCCCGGCGAACGACACCGGGCTCGCGCGCTCGGAGAAGACCGGGTCGGTCAAGAACGTCACGCCGTCCATGCGGACGAGCAGCGTCGAGTGGCCGATCCACGTGAGGCTCGGGTTCTCGAGCATGGCGGCGCGATCGTAGGGCACGCGCGGCGCGCCGCCGTCCCGACCGACGAGCGACGTCCAGGCCTTGCGCGCGAAGAAGGGCAGGGTGACCTGCGGGCCCGGCCATGGTCGAGAGCCGGCGGCGTTCACGAAGACATCGCCGTCGCGCGGGGCGCCGGCGTGGGCCGGAGTCGAGGCAATCACGAGCGCCGCGAAGAACGCGACGAGACGACGGGAGACGCGCACCGGGTCAGCATTGTGCCGGTTGGCGGCGGCGAGGCAACCCTCACGAAGCGACTCCCTTCGCCCCGTGGAGGTGGAGGCGCCCCTGCCGCTTCGCAGTGACCATGCCGCGCTCGACGATCCAGGCGACCGTCCGCGCCACCACCTCGCGCGCCGGCAGCCACGTGTAGCCGAGCTCGCGCGCCGCCTTCGCGCTCGAGAAGTAGGCATACTTCCCCGCGAACTCGTCCACCTGGCTGCGGTCGACCATCGGCCGCGTGCCGGTCACCTTGCTCGCCAGCTCGAGCACGGTGGCGAGCGCGCGCACCGCGGGCACGGGCAGCTTTACCGCCGGCGCCTTCAGGCCCGTCAGCTCGGCCATCAGGTCGAAGAGCTGCTTCACGGTCACGTTCTCGCCGGCGAGGATGTACCTCTCGCCGCCCCGGCCCTTCTCCATCGCCAGGATCGCACCGCGCGCCACGTCCTCGACGTCGACCACGCTGAAGCCGCCGTCGAAGTAGACCGGCGCGCCCCGGTTCACGAACTGCACGATCTGCGCCACCGACTCGCTCGGCTTCCAGAAGCGCGGCCCGAGGATCAGGCCCGGATGGATCGAGGTCATCGCCAGCCCGGTGCGCGCGGCGATCGCGAAGGCCTCGCGCTCGGCGGCGATCTTGCCGCGAAGGTAGTGCGTGTGCGGCTCCGTGTTCGTGCGCGTCTCGTCGAAGCGCGCATCCGGCGATCCGGCGTGGCCGATCGTGCCCGAGGAGCTGGTGTACACCACCTTCTCCACGCCGGCGCGCGCCGCCGCCTCGAGCACGGTGCGCGTCCCCTCGACGCTCGGCCGGATGATGTCGCGCTCGGGGTCGGGCGACCACATCAGGAAGCCGGCCGCCGTGTGGTAGACGCGGCCGCAGCCGTCGACCGCGGCCGTGGTGGCCGTCGCGTCCATGATGTCGCCGCGCACGACCTCCACGTCGAGCCCCGCGAGCGGCGCGGGATCCGCGCTGGCGCGGATCATGGCCCGCACCCGCTCGCCGCGGGCGCAGAGCTGCCGGCAGAGGTTGTTGCCGAGGTGTCCGTTGGCCCCGGTCACGAGAGACGGTTTCATGCCGAGCGGACGTGCCATCTTTCGGTCGCTCGGGTCAAGCCGCTTGCTTCTCGGCCACTCGCTTCTCGGCGCGCGACGGCATAGATGGTTCTGAGCCATGCACATCCCGCGCTTCATGCGGAACGTGAATCGGGTGTTGACCAATCCCATCCTGGGGACGGTCGCCTGGCTCGTCCCGCCGCTGGCCGTGGTGCACCACGTCGGACGGAAGACCGGCCGCCTCTACCGCACGCCCGTGGTCGCGTTTCGGAGCGACGCGGGCTTCGTGATCCCGATGACCTACGGTCGCGACGTGGACTGGGCGCGGAACATCATTCGCGCCAACTGCTGCGAGCTGGAGCGCAGGGGACACCGGGTCGTGTTGCTAAACCCGCGCATCGTCGGGTTCGACCGCGCCAGGCGGCGCCTTCCCGCCACGCTGCGTCCGTTCTTCCGTGCCGTGGACTTCCCCGGCTACGTCCTGCTCGACGGCTGACGCGGCAGGAAAATCGCGTGGCGCGCGATGAGCGACCCTCCGCCGCCGAGACGCCGCGACAGGCGATCCGCCGGTGGCTCGCCGCCGCGCCCCATACTGCGCACGAGCTGTCCGCGCTCGTGCACCTGCCGGAGAAGGAGGTCGTCCCGCATCTCGAGCACCTCGCCCGCTCGCTGCGCGGAGCCGGAAAACGGCTCGAGATCGAGCCGGCGCGGTGCCGCGACTGCGGGTACGTCTTCCGCGATCGACGCCGGCTCGGCCGCCCGAGCGCCTGCCCCAGGTGCCGGAGCCAGCATCTCAGCGCGCCCGTGTTTCGCGTGGCGGGGAAGGTCCCGACATGACGAAGAAGTCCCCGATGCGAGTCGAGCTATACTACTGGCCGACAATCCAGGGGCGCGGAGAGTTCGTGCGCCTCTTGCTCGAGGAGGCGGGCGCCGACTACGTCGACGTCGCGCGAGCGAAGGGCGGCATGGCGGGGATGATGCGGTTCCTCGAGGGCGACGAGCCGGGCGCGCTGCCGTTCGCGCCGCCGTTCGTGAAGGTGGGCGGCGCGGTCGTGTCGCAGACGGCGAACATCCTCGCCTACCTCGCGCCCAGGCTCGGGCTCGTGCCCGACGACGAGGCGCTGCGCGCCGAGGCCGACCAGATCCAGCTCACGATCGCCGACTTCGTCGGCGAGGTCCACGACACGCACCACCCGATCGCGGGGAGCCTGTACTACGAGGACCAGAAGAAGGAGGCAAAGCGGCGCGCGCAGGAGTTCGCGAAGGAGCGGATGCCAAAGTACCTCGGATGGCTCGAGGAGGTACTCGCGCGCAACGCGAAGAGCGAAGGACGGTGGCTGGTCGGGCGCGATCTCACGTACGCCGACCTGTCCGTGTTCCAGGTGGTCGAGGGGCTGCGCTACGCGTTCCCGAATGCGATGGCGCGGATCGAGCGGAAGATCCCGCGATTGGTCGCGCTGCGCGATCGCGTGGCCGAGCGGCCGCGGATCGCGGCGTACCTGAAGTCGAAGCGGCGGCTACCGTTCAACCAGGAGGGGATCTTCCGAAGGTATCCCGAGCTGGATGCGGCGGCGCCGCGGCGCGGTCGCAAGGCGAACCGGTAGGTTCGACCGCCCCCAGCACCGCATGCCCGTTCTCAGCCGCACGTGGCCGGGGCCCCGCCGGCGATGGGCGGCGGGTAGGCCTCCCAGGGCCGCCAGGTAGAAGAGTATCTGTCCTGGATGGGGAACTGGGCGTACTTGGACACCACCAGGTTCATGTCCTCGAACGCCACGAGGGAAGCCCGGGTGACCGGGGAACTCGGGTCCCGGCGCACCCCGACTCTCCGGACGAGGACGTCGCCGCCGCGAGCGACCACGTCCGTGACCTGGACCGAGAGCCCGAGGGCGTCCGATCGGTAGTCGGTAATCACCGCGTCCGAGAAGCCCGTTTCGTACCGCTGGGCCCACGCCAAGTCGCGAAGCCACGACGTTGCGGTCCCCTCGGCGTCGGTCACGGCGAGCCCGAGGAACGCGCCCTCGTTGGGCAGGACTCCGTACGCGGGAAGGTCGCGGCGGTCCGTGTGGCACTTGACCTGGTCGTAACGGGCGTCCCCATGGCACCCGCGGCCAGG
The DNA here is from genome assembly GCA_005888095.1 of Deltaproteobacteria bacterium. Classification (GTDB taxonomy): domain Bacteria; phylum Desulfobacterota; class Binatia; order DP-6; family DP-6; genus DP-3. The sequence goes on from VBKF01000219.1 coordinate 4,956, forward strand.
AACACGCCGGGCGCTATCGCTGCGCCGGGTACTGGACCACCTGCTGGAACGTGGGCCGGTTGACCCAGGGCATCGAGGGCACGGTTCCCACACCGATGGCGCTGTACTGGATGTCGTCGAGCTCGGGGTTGCACCTGGTGGAGTCGTTCTGCCCCGATCCTGGGTCCGCACCGCCGGTGTCGTTGGCGCGCGCGCAGGTCCAACTGGCGGGATCGCTGCTCCCGTAGATGCTGGTGAGCTGGTCGATGGTGGACTGGAGCGCGCTCTTCAGGGCCGCCCGGCACGAAGCCAGGTTCCCTCCCCGGCCGTTGGCGCCGCCGCAGTAGACCTGGGAGTACCCGTTCGGGATGCGCGGGTTCAGCGCCTGCCGCAGCGCACGTTGCAGGTAGCCTTCCCAGCCGCCGTCGTAAGCCGATCCCTGCGCCCGAGGCGGGTCGTTCAGCGGATTGAGACCGGCGAGCATGCCGAAGCTGTCGCCGTCGTTGCTGTTGGGGCGCGGCGCCAGCCACGGATCGAAGACCGCATGGGCCAGGCGGGGGTAGAGCTTGTCCATGATGGTGACGGCGTTGCCCTGCTCGTAGCTGCCGCTGCCACTGCGGTCGCGGCGGTGTGCCCCGGTCACCCCGGCTCCCCAGAAGGAGTCCGCGGCCCAGCTCTGCAGGATGCTCAACACCTGTGCCTGCGCAGGCGTCAACGCGGCTCCGCGCAGCACCGCCGCGATCTGCGGCACCAGCTGCGACCCGTCGAGATCGACCGAGCCGGCGTCTTCCATGGCGTTGACGACGTCGGCGGGGGTGGCCAGCCGCGAGCCGAGGATGGCCCTCACGCGGTCGCTCAGCGACTGCACGCGATAGACGGGGCCGTAGGCGAAGTTGCTGTCCGCCGCCGAGAATCCCGGTGCCGGCTTGTTGTTCCAGTTGGTGAAGAAACCGCTCACCAGCGTACCGTTGACGATCGCGCCGCTCGGGGGAACGGTGCTCGCCCGCGGGTGGACATCGGCGGCGGAGAGATCGACGGGGACGAAGCCCTGCCACTCCCACTCGCCGGTGCCCCACGTCGGGAAGTTGGGGTTGATGTGGGGGTTCCGGATGGGAAGCTTGCCCGACATGTTGTAGGCAACGTCCCGGGAGTCGACGTAGGTCCAGTTGAAGGTTCCGGTCTCCTTGCCGGCGGCGCGCTGGAAGTCGGTGGCGCCGTGGATGACGTCGGGGTCGTTCCATTCGAGGAAGGCCGGTGCGGACCCCAGCTCGTCGCCGAAGGTGGAGCGCTGCGAGGAGACCGCCACCGGGACGGGCTGGCCGGTGGCGGGGTCGATGGCGGTGGTCCGGCCTATCACGGGGCCGTGGACGGTTCGTTCGATCTGGATGGTGAGCAGCACCGGGGGCTCGGGCGCCCCGGGCGACGGCTTGCCGAACTGGGTGTCGGTGCGCTCGTACATCGGCGTGCAGACGCCGTTGAACACGTAGGCCGTGCTGTCGAGGGTCGGCGGCGAGCCGTCGGGGTTGCACAGCTTCTCGATCCGCTGGTCGATGATGTCGGCGCCGGCCGACGTGGCGCTCCACGCATAGTCGACACCATGCCCCAGCTCGACGAAGACCTCGGTGCCCGCGAAGGAGACGCCCCGGGCGTGCAGGCCCGGACCGTGCAGGTCGATCTCGTGGAGCAGCTGCGGGACGAAGTAGCCGGTCTGGGGACCGAAGACGGCGATCGGGTGCCCGGTCGTGCTGTGGGCGGCGTCGACGATGAGCTCGTTGCTGCCGTGCGGCAGCCCCTGGCTGAGTGCGACGAGCAGCGGCGTCAGGTCGACGGTGACGCCGGCGGCGCTCGACTGCCCGGCTGCCCCACTCGGGGCGGGCCGGCAGTGGTTGTCGGTCGGAGGCGAGAGCGGCATGGCCAGCGACCTGGGGTCGAGGCTCGAGGCGGGCGGGACCTGCTCGTAGCTGAAGGTCGTGTTGATGCTCGTCCGGGCTTCGGGGTCGTTCTGCGAGCGCAGGTCCCTCCAGATCGCTGACCCCTTCGTCGGGCCGTAGCGAGCGACGAGGGATTGGTAGAGAAGAGCGCTCGCCACCTCGTTGCCGCCGCCGATGGCGAAGATGGCCTGGACGAGCGTCGCGGTGGCGACGATGTCGGTCGGTTTCCAGGGCTGGAGCGGGACCTGCAGCAGCGTGTACTCGGCAGGCATCTTGCTGGGGTCGGCCTGCGCCTCGGTGATGTACTCGTTGACCCCGTCGACCCAGGCCTTGGCGTCGTCGACGATCTGTTGCCCTTCGGTTGTCTGCACCCCGCCGATGGTGATGGGGTCGGGATGCTGCGCGGCGAAATTGTCGACCTGCTGCTGCAGCTCGCTCTCGCTGTACCCGGCGACGGCAGCGATGCTGCAGTCCATCGCCGTGTTCGCCGGCGACGGCCCGATGAAGGAGGTGAGCTGCGCCCGCCCCACGTGCCGCAGGACGTCCATCTCGAAGAGGCGATCCTCGGCCGAGGCGAAGCCCGCGCCGAACTCGGTGTCGGCCCGTGTCGTGCCGAAGATGTGGGGGACACCGAACTGCTTGTCGCGAATGATGACCGTCCCCGGACGGAGCGGGAACGTCTCCACCCGCTCGGCCTGGCTCAGGTCGGCGACGAAGCTCGCATCCTTGTAGAAGGTGCTGATGTCGGCATCCCTCAAGTTCGGGGCGACGGTGAGCAAGTCCGCATAGAGCGGCTCCTGGTCGCGGGTGTGCGGGGGGAAGCCCTGGCCGGCCTGAGCTTTCGAGAAGTCGGCCATGTTGTACGTTCCGGCCTGGCCCGGCGGAACGATGTTGAAGACCTGGCCCCCGCTGCAGTCGTCGAACGTCTCGCCGACCGGCCCTTGCGTCATTACACACGTCGCCGCGATCATCGGCGGATCGACCGCGAGCAGGCCCACTGCCAGCATGGTGACCAGCCCCATCCGTTCCCTACGATCGATCATCGGGTTCTCCTGCTCACGGCTGCGCTCACGAGCGCGGTCCGGTGTAAGGGCACCAGGGGTTCGGGGGCACGCCCTGGCACGGGTCGGGCATCGGCGTCTGCCGGGCGAGCGGCAACATCCGGACCTGCGTCGGCTGCGGGTAGCTCGATCCCGGCGGACACGGAGTGATCCCGGCGGCGCACGCGAGCTGGGCGGAGAGCGCACCCGAGTCTCCCGGTCCCGGCGCGTCGCACGGAGGCCCGTCGACGCTCGAGCTCTCGATATCCGGTGGGTCGCTCGTCAGGCCGGCAGGATCCGTGTTGCCGTCGAAGCAGTTCTTGGGGTTCGAGGTGGACCCGTTGGCGAGGTCGCCGTTCGTCGGGTTCCCGAAGAAGCCGTTGTTGGCGAGCTGGTTCTGCAGCACCAGGTTGCCCTCGGCATTGAACAGGCACACCGGGCCCTGCTGGATGCCGCCCTGACACTGGGAGACCGGGGGCGGCGTCTCGGTGTCGGGGAAGTCGTGCACCACGATGCCCCACGCGCCCTGGTTCTCCACGCGGTTGTTCACCACCGTGTCGAACATTCCGCCCGAGATCTCGATCCCCGCGCCGACCGGGGCCTCCCCCGCGATGCCGAACGCCGGCACGTTGGGGTTGTTGTTGTCGTGGACGTAGTTCCGCTGAATGAAGGTGCAGGAGCCGGTCCCGCTCGGGCAGAGGCCGCTCTGCGGCGGCGGCGCGTCGTCGTTGTTGAGGGAGTTGGGGATGATGCCGGTCTTGTTGAGGTCCCACTCGGAGTCCTCGATGCGGAGGTGGCCGCCGCTGTTGGTCCCCGAGTAGGCGAGCGCGCTGTTCTGCGCGTGCACGTGGCTGACCACCGCGTTGCAGTCGGGACACGCGCCCACGTAGAAGGCGGCATCGCCCATGTTGCTGGCGTAGGAGTTCGTGATGCTCCCGGGACCGGCGGCGTTGCTCGCGAAGATGCCGTACTGTGCCATCGGCGCGTTCGGGCCCGCGTAGAACATGGAGGTGGCGGTCAGGTAGCTGCCAAGGTAGCTGCCCATGCCGATCCTGCCGCTGCCGTCGCCGCCGTTCCACCATATCTCGTTGCCGGCCTCGCCCGACGTGCTGGAGAGATAGTTGCAGACCGTGAGATTCTCGACCGACGTCCCGCTCACCTTGAAGACCTCGATGCCGTTGCGGGGCGTGAGGTCCTGAAGCGCCGGATCGGCGGGGCAGGGCGTGGCGGCGGTGCCGTTGCTGCCGTCCACGACCACGAGGTTGCGGTCCAGGCCGCGCACGTGAACGTTCGGCGTCGTGATGAGCACGCCCGCCTCGGCGCCGCCCTTCTCGTGGTAGACGCCGGGCCAGACGAGGACCCAATCTCCCGGGCCGGCGCGTAGGACGGCGCTCGAGATGGTCTTGAAGGCCGTGCCCGGCGGGCAAGGGTGCGAGCTGCCGTTGCAGACCCGCCACACGCGGGCGGTGGCCGGGGTCGCGAGGAGGAGCGCAGCGAGACTGGCGAGAGCACGCGTGCACATGGCGACCCTGGCCTGTCACGCGGCCGTGCCACCGTCGATCCCGGCGGCCGGGGAGGGTTCGATGCCGATGGGGCGGGAGGGCCTCACCGCTTCGCGCCGCCCTACCGGCGATCGAGTAGCAATTCTCCTCTCTTCTGCTGGTGAGCTTCGGTACGGTGCGGGATTGAAACCGAGATGGTGAGCCGGCGAAGGGTATGGAGCTCTTTCGCTCAGTCCGGTGGAGGTGCTCGGCGACACTCGACCCTGCAACGCTGCTCGATGGTGCCGCTTTCGGCCGGCGGACGTTCCTGAAGGGCACGACCGCCGTCGCGGGCACGCTCGCCTCGCTGTCGGCCTTCGGCCAGCTCGTCGCCGAGGCCTTCGCGCAAACGCCCACGTTCCCGGTACCGGCGGCCGCACGCACCCCGGAGGGGGGCCTCGCCGCCTTCGTCGCCAAGTGGCAAGCGGCCGGGCCGGCGATCGTGCTGACGCGCTTCGGCCGCTTCCTCTCGAACCGCATCTTCAACTGCCACGTGGCGGGCACCCCACGAGCCTACAACCTGTTCCTCGGCGCCGCAGGGGCGACGCTCGCGCCGGGGACGAACCCCTCGGCGCACGCGAACCTCATCCTCGACGAGGGGGACTGGAACGGGGTCCTCTACGGCGACTTCACCGGTCTCGCGCCGCTGGTCGCGGGCCGGGCCTTCCCGTCGCGCGACGAGGCGAACCGCGCCGCGCTGCTCCTGATCGTCATGTATATCTTCGCGCACATCCCTGCCGGGGCGGACAACGATCCCGCGTTCCTCGCCAACCTCCTGCGCGACCTGGCGGCGCGGCAGGGCCTCCCGCAGTGCGAGGGCGAGCCGCCGACCTTCGAGCTGGTCGACGACATCGAGGCAGATCCGACGGGGACGATCGAGGAGCTGGCGCTCGGGGCGACCCGCGCCCCCGGCGTGACCGCGACGCTTGCCGGCTGGGTCCACGGGCTCCCCTTCGACCAGGTTCCGCCCGAGCAGATTCAAGCCGCCAAGGATCAGGTGAAGAACATCCTCGGCGTGATCTACGCGGGCTCGACGATGGCGCCCGGCATCAAGCTCGCGCGTGCCGTCCAGTCGTTCCAGGATCGCGCCGAGGCGACGGTGATCGGGCGCAACCGCTTCCGCACCTCCGCACGCCAGGCGGCGATGGCGAACAGCTTCCTGGCGCAGCTCCTCGAGTGGGAGGACTGGACGTTCCTCGCCCACTCGGGGGCATCGATCGTGCCGGTCGTGCTGGCGGTGGGCGAGCTGGCCGGCGCGAGCGGGGCGACGGTGCTGACGGCGATCGTCGCCGGGAACGAGATCGTGGCGCGGGCGGGCGAGTTCCTGACCGACGTGCTGCACACCGGGAACGCGCTGGCCATCCATCAGCTCGAGCTCCCGCTGCTGGCGGCGAAGCTGCTCGGTCTCGAGCCGGACGGGCTCCGCGACGCCTCCGGGATCGCCTGCACGCAGCCCCAGGTGACGTCGATCCCCGCCTGGACGGCCGATGCGAAGGGGCTCCTCACCGGGGCCCCGGCGTACACGGCGGTCCTCGCCGCCCAGCTCGCGGCCCAGGGTCTCACCGGCCGCCGCGATCTCCTCGAGAGCCCGCTCGGCTACTTCTACGGCGTGGCCGACATCGCGAGCCCGCGGCGGCTCGAGCGGGCGGTGCGGGACCTCGGCACCGACTGGCGCTTCGCCCGGCAGTACTTCAACAAGCGCTACCCCACCGACGGCTTCCAGCTCCCGGCGGTGCACGCGACGCTGAACGTCCGCCGCCAGCTCCTCGACGCCGGCGTCGCCGCGGCGGCGCTGCCCGCCGTGGTCGAGCGGATCTTCGCTCGCATCCCGTTCGTCATGGCGTCGAGCGCGACCATGTTCAGCGAGGGGAAGAGCGCAATCCTCGACCGCGTGCTCGACCCGAACGAGCCGGACTTCACCTACATTGCGCTGCTGTTCGACGGTCCCTACGCACTCGCCGCGGCGCTGCGCGACGGCGAGCTCACGCAGCGGCAGTATCGGGACGACCGGGTCGGCGACGCCGGGCTGCGCGCCCTCTACGACAAGGTCGAGATGGTCCCCGACCTCACGATGGGCGTCTTCGGCGCGGAGGTCACCGTCACCGTCGCCGGTCAGGACTACAAGAGCTTCGTCGACTGCATCCGGGAGAACGTGAATGCGGGGTTCGGCGCGAACGACAAGTTCCAGCTCACCGCCGCGGAGGTGCTGTCCGCGTCGCGGATGAGGCAGGTGCTCGACGCCATCGACCACCTCGAGCAGTTCGCCGACGTGCGGGGGTTCACGCGGCTTCTCTGACCGCCCGCCTCACTGCCGCGCGAAGCGGATCTCGGTGTCGCTCACCCCGTCGATGGAGCGGGTCCAGGTGGCATTCGCGCGCCCGGCGCCGTCGATCGTGACGGACTGGAAGTCGAGCAGCTCCCGATTCGCGTTGCAGTCCGTGCCCTCCGTGCAGATGGGCCCGCTCTTCACCGGGAGGGGGTCGATGACGGCGAGCGCCGTGAAGCTGCTGCCGCCGTTGGTGCTCTCGAGGTAGGCCTCGAACCACTGGCTCTTCTGGTCGACGGTGTCGGGCGTGCCGCTGGCGTCGGTATGGTAGACGGTCACCGAGACCTTGTCGCCGCGGGCCGCCACCCACGGGTAGACCGACGTGCCCGAACCTACGAGGGTTGCCGGCTTGGTCCAGCTGGCTCCCCAGTTGCTGGACCGCGCGTACCGGACGCGGGACGACGCCGTGCCGAAGACCTCGAGCCAGACGGCGTGCAAGGTGTCGCCGTCGGCGGAGGCCACCACCGGGAACGCGTGGGTGGTATCGGCGGAACTCGGCGGAGAGACCGGCACGTTGGTGAAGGTGACGGCGCCGTCCAGGGAGCGTGCGAAGTTGATGCCTCCGGTGGAGGTGAAGTAGATGAGGCCGACGCGATCGCCGGAGCCAAGCGGCTGCGTGCCGGGCTCGGCGATGAGGGTGCCCGGCGGGCACACGCAGCCCGTCTGATCGGCGGGCGTTGCCGCAATCGTGGACTGCGAGTAGACGAGCCCGTCGGTGGGCGCCTCCGATTTGGAGACCACGAGGCCGGAGGGGATCTGATGAGTCGCATGATAGACATTCCCGCCGCCGGCGGTCGCCACCCACTGGCGGTCCTGCACGACCATGCCCTGGACCGGGTTTGCGACCCAGGTGTCCCCGCGGTCCATGGACCGGGACACGGTGGCGCTCCCGAGCCAGAGGTCGGTCATGTAGACCGTACCCGTCACCGGGTCGATGGACAGGTCGGAGTCGCCGCCGCCGGGCAGGTTGGTGCGAGCTCCGGGCGGGGTCTCCACCCAGTTAGCGCCGCCATCGTCCGAGCGGAACACGAGGCTGGGCGAGCCCGACGGGTTCAGGCCGGTCGGGGCGTTGACGTAGATCGTGCCGTCGGAGGCGACGTCGATGCCGGGCTCGCCGGTATCGATTCCGGTGACGACCACGGGGGCCCCGAAGCCGCCAGCGCCGCGCGCCGCTGGGGCGACCATCAGGCCGACTGCGAGGGCGAGGGGCGATAGGCGGTTCTTCATGAAGGGTGGGTAGCAGGGGGAGGCGGGACAGACGATCACGTCCGGATCGCGTCGATCCGTGAGCCAGGCGGGGGGACAGGGGACGTCGAGTCACGTCCTTGGGGTTCGGGTCGCCGGCCCCCCGAGCATCGTACCCCGCGGCGCGCTGCGTCGTGGTCGGGGGGATCGTGATCGAGTTCGGAACGAGGTAAGCGGTTCGCGAGGAGGTCCACATGGCGCAGTTCGTCAAGGTTGCGAGCACTGCCGACCTCGCTCCCGGCGAGGCGAAGTGCGTCGAGGCGGCGGGGAAGAAGATCGCCCTCTTCAACCTGGAGGGGAGCTTCTACGCCATCGACGACACCTGCACGCACCGCGGCGGCCCCCTCTCCGAGGGCGAGGTGTCGGGCGAGGAGGTCACGTG
>VBKF01000220.1 GCA_005888095.1 Deltaproteobacteria bacterium
CTATCGGCCTTCTCGACCCGACACGTCCCCCGCTACCTCTACCCCGTCCCACCATTCCACCGAAAGCTACTTCCCGTGATCCCGCCGCAAGGCGGCGTACCCGCGCTTTGTGGGGCCTATCTTCTGTGGGGCCTATCTTCTCTCCCCGGTGCTGGTGGTTCCAGCCGCGGCGTACGTTCCGTCGTCGGGCATCTGCGCCGCGCTCGGGAGCGACGTCCCGGCCACGCCATTGGCGATGACCTGCTGGTAGTACGCGTCGTCGTACCAGGCGGGCCCGGCGGTCGAGATCGGCACCGCGGAACCCCAGTCGTACGTCTCCGTGGTCTCAGCGCGCACGGGGTCGACCGCCGCGGCGCTGAGGCCGCCAAGGAGTGCGACGAGAAAAGAGAGTCGGCGGAAATTCGACGGCACGCGATGCCTCCTCGCCAGTCTCGGCTCTTCAACTCGGCTCGTCGTGGACGTCGATGTTGCCGTGCTGGACAGGGCCACAAGGGAAGGCGCCGGAGCAGTAGGGTCCGCCGGATGAGAAATCGCACGGGCCGTTGGAGGACGACGCGCCGATCATGTCCCCGTTGGCGGGCGCCGGGCCGGGCGTGCCCGAGTCGAACACATCCACCCGGACCTCGGTCCCGGGCGGGGTGAAGGAAGCAAAGAAGCCCTCCGCCTGCGTGACGACCGCGGTCGCCTGAGCGGTGCCGGGGCCGGCATCATCATCCCCTACCTTGACGCAGTCGACCTTCGAGGTGAAGCTGCCTCGAAAAGTGCCGCTTGGGACCGTGACGTTGTACGTCCCGCCGACGCCCTGCTGCGGGGACGTTGGCGGCGCGTCAACGGCGGAGTGGGCGCTCAACGAGAAGTTGGTTGTTCCAAACGGGAGGGGCGCGACGACCACAACCTGGCCGCCGCCGATGGCATAGTCCTTCGGCCCGTTGGCGCTCGACGGGGGCGGATCCTGGCTCAGGCTGCAGGCGAGTGGCGGATCACCCGCCGGGAAGAGGTTGATCGCCGAGACGGCGTCCGCGAGCGCGGTCAACTCGGTCAGACCGAGTGCCACGGTCAGGGCGGTGCCGTCCGAACACGAGAGCCCGACGGTCTGGAGCGTGAGTTGGGCTGCCGCTGGCGGAACCCCCAAGACTAGTGCCGCCAGGGTGGCCGCCACGAAACAGAAGATGGTACGCCGCAAGTGTTTCATCTCTTTGGGTCCCCTTTCGCTATGAATTCGTTTAAACCCGCCACCCCAGGGTCCAGAAACGGGGGGCTCTGTCACGTTCACGCCTCACGCCTGCGCTATGAAAAATGGAGCGGGATGTTGCGCGCGTCGTGCTCGTCAGCGGTTGCTGATAACGATATGTTGCGCTCGATAGCCCACCGGACGCGCAGGGCCCATCCCGCTGTGAGGTGAAAAGGCGAACTTTCACGGAGGTCGCCTTGACCGACGATGGGCGAGTGGGTTCTACCTGTTCGCCGTACTCTGGCGGTCGGTCAGACGGGACCTTTCCCGACCCACGCGCGCCGTCCCTGCCCTGCCCGCCGGCGATTGCCAATCCCCTGGTCCACGAAAACGCCTTGGCGGGCCGAGCCTTTCTTGAGGCTGTGCGGGTTCTGTGCGGCTCGCACTCGCGGGCTTTCGGGGACGCGCCCCGTGCGATCCGGAGAAGCTAGGGGGCATAAGACTCCGTGGCGCGCGGCGCGTTCTCGCGGCGCGCCTCGTCCTCCATCGGCGACCGCCCGGCACGACCCGCTTCCTCTCTTCTCCGTACCTCGTCGGGCCTCTTCACGGCATGCCCATCCTGCGCGCTCGTCGTGCCGCGCTGCTGCTCGCTGAGCCTCGGCGAGACTCGGGTCTGGAGAGCCCCATGCTTCTAGCGGGTCCGGCCGAAACACAATGTTCCTGACTGGCTCGCTCCCAACTTCGTACCGGTGCCCGCGCACATAGAGGACAAAAAAATCCTCCTCAGCGTCTCGACGCCCAGCGTGATCACCATGCCACGGTGATCCGGTGCTCGTCTGGCAGCGTCGGTATCGGCGATGAACCCGATCGGCCCGAAACCGGATCGCGGAGCGTACGCCAAGGACGCCGCGGCGGCCGGCGAGTACGGCGCCGAGTTGCAGCTCGAGCGCCAGCTTGTCGCCGAAGAGATTCAAGCGGCGTTGCAGGCGCCGCTCGGTCTTCGGGTCCAGACGCGAAGCGCGCGATGCACGGTGGCGACCACGTTGCACCGCGGCTCCGGCGAGCCGGCTTCGCCGTAGTGGGCGCAGTAGCCCCCAAAATCGTCACCGATACGGGAAAGCCGCACTGGACGGCGCCCCGGTGCACGGGTTACTCGCGTGGCTGTGGCATCGCCCTACGTGATGAGCTTGGCCCACGCGCTCGTGTTGCGGCGCATCGCCGACCACCCCGGCGCAGATGCTGCCTCCATCTCCGCCGCGCTCCGCTGGCCGCTCGTCGTCGTCGAGCAGCTGCTTTCCGACCTCGAGCAGCAAGGGATGATCGCGCGGCCGACGAGACACTGAGCGGCGACGGGTCCGGCGGACCCAGCGCGGCCCGCTGGTACTCGCGCTACGCGGTTCGATACGGCCGGGGCGCCGGGCTTCCTTCCTCTCGAACAGGCCGCCAACCGAGGCGGTCGTGCTACTCGCCGCCGCTCGAAGAGGGATGGCCTACCCGGCACATCGTCGCCTGAGCTCGCGGCACCGCGGCGAGGTCATCCTCTTCGCCGCGACGACGCTTCACTGCGTCACGCCGATCACCGCCGGCGTCCCCGAGCAGGTAGTGATGGAGCTCGGCGGCTGGCGCACCCGGTCCGTCCTCGCACGCCATAACGTGACCTCGGAACGCGACCTCGCCGACGCCCTCAAGCGCGTGAGCCGCTACGTCAGCAAGCGGTCCGCCGAGTCCGCGAAGGTGAGGCCGCTCCGCACCGAACCCGCACAGAACCCCCACAATCCGGCGGCCGCCGAGCCTGGACTCGAGGAGCGAGCGGGCGTAAATGCCTGAATGTCTAGGTGGCGGCGCGCGGAGTCGAACCGCGGACCTAGGGATTATGAGACCCTCGCTCTAGCCAACTGAGCTACGCCGCCGAAGCGCCCCACCATGGCGGGCGCCCTTCGGGAAATCAAGCGCGCCGCCGCTGCTCGACGGGCAGCGGGCTCTCGCGGACCTTCCGCTCCCCGAGCCGCACCTGGTAGAGCCGCCGCTCGCGCAGCTCGAGCGCCGTGAGCCCGCCGCCGTAGACGCAGCCGGTGTCGATCCCGATCTTGTACGGCAGGTCGACGAACACCGTGCGGCGCGGGGTGTGCCCGAAGACGATCGTCTCGGGCAGGCTGTGCGGGGCCAGGATGAACTCCTCGCGGATCCAGAGGAGGTCCTCCTCGTCCTGCTGATCCCACGGACGATCGGGGCGGATGCCGGCGTGCACCAGCAGGCAGCCGTCGGTCCGGTGCCAGAGCGGGAGCCGCTCGAGGAACTGCAGGTGCTTCAACGGGAAGCCGATCGCGGCCTCGCTCCCGGACACCCGGGCGTCGAGGCCGTAGCTGCGCAGCGTGGCCGCGCCGCCGTTCAGCATCCAGGACTCGCCGTAATGGCCGCCGCGGCCGAGGTAGGCGAGGCACATGTCCTCGTGGTTGCCGCGCAGGAAGACGGTCGCGACGCCGGGGCGCTGCTCGAGGTCCATCACGGTGTCAATGACCGTGCGCGAGTCCGGACCGCGGTCGAGGTAATCGCCGACGCAGACCAGCGTGTCGCCGGGCGCGGGCCGGAGGCCCGCGAGCAGCGCCTCGAGCTCGCCGGCACAGCCGTGGATGTCGCCGATCGCGAAGAGCCGGCCCGCCATCACTCTCGCCGCCGGATGAGCCGTTCGAGCGTAGGCAGGTCTTCGAGAATCTGCAAGGCGGCGCTGTAGGGATCGACGGTCCCCGCCCGCACCGCGTCGAGCAGCGGCGCCAGGCCGTCCGCGGGGCGGCCGCCGAGGCCCTGCGCGAGACGCCGCCGGAGCTCCTCGTCGAGCACGTCGAGCAGCTCACCTTCCCGGCGTGCGCGCTGGCGACGGGCGCGCTCGGGGTCGGCCGCGAGGAAGGTACGGTGTGCCTCGATCGCGTCGCGCACGGCTTCCGTCCCCACGCCGGCCGCCGCCTGCGTCGGCAGCACCGGGATGCTCCATGCCGTTGCGGGCCGGAGGTGCAGCATCTGCGCCAGCTCCGACTGCATCCGCTCCGCGCCCTCGCGATCAGCCTTGTTGACGACGAAGATGTCGGCGATCTCGAGGAGCCCCGCCTTCATCACCTGCACGGCGTCGCCGGCCTCGGGCACCAGGACCACGACGACCGTGTCCGCGAGCCGCATGACGTCAAGCTCGGTCTGCCCGACGCCCACCGTCTCGACGAGCACGTTGTCGACGCCGAACGCATCGAGGAGGCGGATCATGTCGCGCGTGGCGCGGGCGAGGCCGCCGTGGCTGCCGCGGGTCGAGAGGCTGCGGATGAAGACGCCCGGGTCGAGGAAGTGCGCCTGCATGCGGATGCGGTCGCCGAGCACGGCGCCGCCGCTGAACGGGCTCGACGGGTCGACCGCGACGATGCCGATGCGGCGCTCCGCGGCGCGCAGGTGCGCGGTCAGGCGGTCGGTGAGCGTCGACTTGCCGGCGCCGGGCGGACCCGTGACGCCGACCACGTGGGCGTGGCCGGTACGCCCGTAGACACGGCTCATGATCGCCGGCAGCTCCGGCGCCCGATTCTCGACGAGCGTCATCAGCCGCGCGAGCGCGCTCCGGTCGCGTACCAGCATGCGCTCGACGAGCGCCTCGGTCCGATCCTCACTCACGGCGATGCTTGCTCATTGTCTCACATGCCGGAACGCCAGCCCAGCGCCATCCTCCAGCGCCATCCTATTGACCGCCCTCCGGCGCGTGCGGATGATCGGGCGATGACGACGGCACATGCTCTCACCCGCAGCGCGCTGGTCATGGCCGGGCTCCTCCTGTTCGCCGTGGGGGTGGGCGACGTGATCGCGGGGTGGGCCAAGATCGGGCAGTACCGTGAGCTCGTCCGTGCCACCGCGGCGGTGGAGCGGCCCGATCCCGCGGCGCTGTTCCCGACCGCCAACGAGGGCCAGGAGCGCCACGCCGTCGCCGTCGACAAGCTCGCTTTCTATCAGCTGGTGGTGACGACCGGCCAGCTGCTCGCCGCGCTCGGCTTCACGCTGATGGCGGCCGGCGCCCTCCGCGTCCGGATCCGGGCGCTGCGGGCGGCCGGAAGTCTGCCCGGCGCGGGGGATTCACCCGCGCGCAATTGACTTCCGCACGTCCCGGAACTACAACCCGAACAAATTTGCACGGCTGACCGGGAGGCGTCAGGAAGAGGCGGGGGGCGGTGGAGGAAGTCGGAACGGGTCTGCACCGGGCCGAGACGGACGCGGAGCGCGCCGAGCTTGCCGGGGCACTCGTGACGCTCCTCGCCCGGGGGCTCCATCTCGAGCGCGCCGTGTTGCTGGTCGAGGAGACGCCGGGCGGCTCGTTGGTGGCCGTCGCGGCGCACGGCGCCGCCCACATCGATCGTCTGCAGCCCGGCGAGATGCCCGACGGCCCGTGGAGCGCCGCCATACCCGTTCGCTCCGCTGCCGGCGTCACGGGCCTGCTCCTCGTCGCCCGCGCCGGCGGCGCGCCGCTGGCGCCCCGCGATCTCGGGCTCGCGCAGCACCTCGCGGCAGGCGCCGCACGCCTGGCCGAGCACCGGCGGATGGCGGCCGACCTCGCGAGCTCGCGCGAGCTGCTCGCCCGCGCCGACCGGCTCTCCGCGCTCGGCATGCTCGCGGCCGGCGTGGCACACGAGATCCGCAACCCGCTCGTCTCGGTGCGCACCTTCATCCAGCTCCTGCCCGAGCGCATGGGCGACGACGAGTTCCGCACGACGTTCCGCGACCTCGCGCTCGCCGAGATCGAGCGCATCTGCGGCCTGATCAACGACCTCCTCGCCTTCTCGCGCCCGGCGCCGGCCCAGCTCGACCCCACCGACCTGAACGACCTGGTCGGCCAGATCGTGCGCCTGCTCGACGCCGAAGCCCGAAAGCACGGCACCACGGTGGCCTACACCGAAGACCCCGCCCTCCCCCGGATCGCGGTCGACGACTCGCAGATCAAGCAGGTCCTGATGAACGTGGTGCTGAACGCCATCGAGGCGTCGGGACGCCGCGGGCCCGTCGAGGTGAAGACGCGGCACGCGCGGCGCGGGGGGGAGACCTGGTGCGTCGTCGAGGTCGCGGACGCGGGCCCCGGCATCCAGCCCGAGCACCGCGACCGCATCTTCGACCCGTTCTTCACCACCAAGGACGGCGGCAGCGGCCTCGGCCTCTTCATCGCACAGCGGATCGTCACGCAGCACGGCGGGCACATGCGGACGGCAGCGCGCACCGCGGGAGGCACGCTCTTCTCGATCCACCTCCCCGTCCGCGCCGGGCAGCGAGATGTCGACGCGCGGTGAAGCACCCGGCACGGTCGTCCTGCCGCCCCTCGCTCCCGAGATCGCGGCGGCCGTCCTCTCCGCGCCTCGCTTGCCCGGCGACGCACTGGCCCGCCTCCCGCTCGCGCGGGGCGCGGCGCGCCTCCTGGTGCCCGTGCTGATCCGGGCGCCGGCCGGAGCGCCGCGGCTGCTCCTCGCGCGCGCGGTGCATGCCACCGCGGGGCGGCGTGGGCCGCTGGTCGCCGTCACCGGGCGTCGGCCGCCACTCGCGCCGCTGCCATCGGATGCGACCCTCTGCCTCGACGTCGCACGGCTGGCTCCCGAGGCGGTGCTCGCGCTCGAGGCCACGCTCGACGACGGCGCGGCCTGGGTGCTGGCAGGCGCCGAGCCGCAGGCGGCGCTGCCGGCGCCGCTTGCGGCCCGTCTCGGGGCCGTCGTGCTGCCCGTGGCGCCGTTGCGGACCCGGCTGGCCGAGCTGCCGGCGCTGGCCGAGAGCCTGCTCGCGGCGCTTGCCCGCCGGGCGGGCGTGGGAGCGCCGCGGCTGTCGCCCGGGGCGCTCGCCCGCCTCGCGGCGCACGGTTGGCCGGGCGACCTCGCCGAGCTCGAGGTGACGCTCGCCCGGGCCTGGCTCATCGCCGGAGGCGACACGATCGACGCGGAGCACCTGGCCTTCGCCGGCGACGCAGCGGGCGTCGCACCAGCGGACGCCTTCGCCGCACCCGCTCCGGCGCACGGCGCCGAGCTCGAGCTGCTCCTGGCCGAGCTGGCGCACGAGGTGCGCAATCCGCTGGTCACGATCAAGACCTTCGCCGACCACCTCCCGGACCTCCTGGAGGACGCCGAGCTCCGGCAACGCTTCGCGGCGCTGACCCAGGAAGGCATCGCGCGGATCGACGGGTTGCTCGAGAGCGTCATCGAGTTCGCTCGCCTGGGCACGCCCCGGCCCGAGACGATCGAGCTCGGTCCCCTGCTCGATCGACTCCTGGCCGAGGTGGAGCCGGCGCTCGCGGAGCGCGCGGTGCGCGTGCGCCAGGCACGCGACGAGCCGGCGCGGTGCACCGCCGACCCGAGCCACGTCGCCTACGCCCTGCGGAACCTCTTCGCCGGCGTGGTGCGCGAGGTGCCGCCGCGCGAGGATCTGGCGATCGAAGCGAGCGCCAACGGCGTGGTCACGCTGCGCTTCGCCGCCGGCGCACAGGCGGCGGCGCATCTCCGGCGGCTGACTGGATCGCCGGGCGACGCCGAGCTCGGCGATCCGGCCTTCCTGCCGCTCGCCTTTCGGCTGGCGCGCCAGGCGCTCGAGTGGAGCGGCGGCGGCCTGGCGGTGGTCCCCGAGGCGGGGACGGCGACGACGCTGGTGGTCCGGCTGCCTGCGGCGGGCTGACGGAGGAGGAGGACGTGGTGGAGGCGACGGTGAAACGAAGGGTGCTGGTCGTGGACGACGAGGAGGGCGTGCGCGAGTCGCTCCGGATGACGCTGAAGGACGAGTACGAGACGATCGCCGTCGGCTCCGCCGAGGAGGCGCTCCAGACGCTCGCCAGCGCGTCCGCCGACGTCGTGCTGCTCGACATCCTCATGCCGGGGATGGACGGCATGAAGCTCCTCGAGGAGCTCCGCGCCCGCAACGTGAACCTGCCGATCATCATGCTGACCGCGACCAAGACGCTGAAGACGGCGATCGAGGCCATGAAGCTCGGGGCGTTCTGGTACGTCACCAAGCCGTTCGACGTCGAGGAGCTGCGGCTGCACCTGCAGCGGGCGACCGAGAACGCCGACCTGAAGGGCGAGCTCCAGAAGCTCCGCAGCGAGGTCCGCCACCGCTACCACGTCGGCAACATCATCGGCCGCTCGCCGAAGATGGAGGAGGTCTTCAAGACGGTCGAAACCGTCGCGAAGCTCCGCACCACGGTCCTCATCACCGGTGAGAGCGGCACCGGCAAGGAGCTGATCGCCAAGGCGATCCACTACGGGAGCCCGCGCGCCCACCGCCCGCTGGTCACGCTCAACTGCGCCGCCATCCCGGAGACGCTCCTCGAGAGCGAGCTCTTCGGCCACGAGAAGGGCTCGTTCACCGACGCGCACACCAAGAAGCTCGGTCAGTTCGAGCTGGCGCACGAGGGGACGCTCTTCCTCGACGAGATCGGGGAGATGGGCGGGGCGACACAGGCGAAGCTGCTCCGTGTGCTCGAGCACAGCGAGTTCCTGCGCGTCGGCGGCATGAAGCCGGTCTCGGTCGACGTCCGCATCATCGCCGCCACCAACCGTGACCTCGCCGCCGCCATCAAGGACGGGAAGTTCCGCACCGACCTCTTCTACCGCCTGAACGTCGTCAGCGTGCACCTGCCGCCCCTGCGCGAGCGCCGCGACGACATGACGCACCTGATCCGCTACTTCACCCAGGCAAAGGCCCGAGAGATGAACATGGCGGAGAAACCCTTCAGCCCCGAGGCCGTCGATGCGCTGCTGCGCTATCCCTGGCCCGGGAACGTCCGCGAGCTCGAGAACCTGGTCGAGCGGCTGCTCGTCCTCACCGAGGGCCCCGGGATCGGCGTCGAGGACCTCCCCGAGCAGATCCGGCGGACCGACCTCGAGCCGGGTAACATCAAGGAGCAGGTGCTCGAGGGCCGGAAGTCCCTCGGCACCGCGGTCGACGAGTTCGAGCGCGAGATCATCGACGAGGCGCTCCAGAAGACGGACTTCAATCAGACCCGGGCGGCAGAGCTGCTCGGCACGACCCGTCGCATCCTCAAGTACCGCATGGACAAGCTCGGCATCATCGCCCCCGAGCGCTAGCGTCCGCGTCGCCTGTGCCGTGAACGGCCCATGCGCCGTTCATTCTTGGACGGTTTGTCGTCCCGCCCCACCGAGTCGCAGAGCCGGCGCGGACTTTCCGGTCGCCGATGCTGGCATGCATTCTGCAAACCGGCCGCTCAGCATGAACGAACGGCCGCGGTTGTTGATCGTCGATGACGAGCGAGGGGTGCGGGAGTCGCTGCGAGCCATCCTGCAAGGCGAGTGCGAGGTGCTCACGGCGAGCAGCGGCGACGAGGCGCTGGCCATCGTCGGCCGCGAGCCCGTGGACGTCGTGACCCTCGATCTGAAGATGCCCGGGCTCGGCGGCATCGGGGTCCTCGAGCGCATCAAGGAGATCGACCCCGACATCGAGGTGCTGATCATCACCGGCTACGGGACGATCGACACGGCGGTCCAGGGGCTGCGCTTCCGCGCCTTCGACTACATCTCGAAGCCGTTCGACTGCGACCACGTCCGCCAGCTCGTGCAGTCGGCGCTCGCCCGGCGCGCCGCCGCCCGGCGCATGAAGTCGTTGCCGGACCAGATCCTCTCCTCGCTCTCGCACGAGTTCCGCACGCCGCTCAACGTCATCATGGGCTACTCGACCATCCTCCAGGAGGACGGCGAGAGCCTCTCGGACGAGCAGCGGCTCGCGCTCGACCGCATCCGGTCGAACTCCGACGCACTGCTCACCTACGTGGAGACGCTCTTCTACATGGCGGAGCTCGACCGCGGCGCCCTGGCGGTCGACGTCGTACCCGTCCGGCTCTCCGACGTGCTCGGCAAGCTCCGGAGCGAGCTCGGGTCCGGTGCGGCCGAGAAGGACGTGATGATCCGTCTCGACGTGTCGACCGGGCTCGTCCTCGCCACCGACGAGGACAAGCTCACGCGTCTCCTCCGCGCGCTGCTCGACAACGCCGTCCGGCACACCCCCCAGGGTCACGTCGTGGTCACCGCGCGGCCGGCAAGCGGGGGCGCCACGCTCGAGATCCGCGACAGCGGTCCCGGCATCGCGCCGGAGCTGATCGTCGAGACCGAGGACGTGATCGCCGGCCGCACCGGCGCACGGCCGCCGCGCCAGCTGGGCTTCGGCCTCCGGCTCGCGGCGCGCCTCGTCCGCGCCCTCGGCGCATCGCTCACGCTCGTCGGCGGGCCCGACGGCACCACCTGTCACCTCGTCATCCCGGACCTCGCGGCGGCCGACGCTCCTCACGTCGCCTACGGCGGCTGAGCGTCGGCCGCCGCCCCGCGGTCCCCGGGCAGCGCCGCCTGCCTGTCGTCGTTCCCGGCCCAGCACGATTGACCCAGCTGGACCGATGGGCGAGATGGGCGACATGGGCGTGACGAACAACGTCTTCTCGTTCGCGGCCAGCCTCGTCCGCCTCGGTCGCGGCGCGTTCTCGCGCGTGACCGAGGGCCGCCGCGCCGAACCGGCCGAGGTGCTCGAGCTGTACGACTTCGAGGGCTGTCCGTACTGCCGCAAGGTGCGCGAAGTCCTCACCGAGCTCGACCTCGACTACCGGGCACATCCCGTGGCGCACGGCAGCCCCCGCCGTGAGGAGCTCGTGCGGCTCGGCGGGAAGATGCAGGCGCCCTATCTGGTCGACAAGAACACGAACACCCGCCTGTACGAGTCCGACGACATCATCGCCTACCTGAACGAGCGCTACGGCGGCGCGCGGCGCGCCGGCTGGTGGCTGCCGGTGCCGAGCCTCCTCGACAACGTCAATTCCGCAATCGCCAGTGCCCTGCGGCTCGGGCGCGGGAGCCGATGCCGGACCGAGAGTCCGCGCGAGGGTCTCAAACCCCTAATGCTGTACAACATGGAAGGCTCGCCCTTCTGCCGCAAGGTGCGCGAGACGCTGAGCGAGCTCGACGTGCCGCATCTGGTTCGCAACGTGCCGAAGGGGAGCCCGAAGCGAGCAGAGCTCGAGCAGCGCGGCGGCAAGGTCCAGGTGCCGTATCTCGTCGATCCCAACACGGGCCGCGAGATGTACGAGTCGGACGACATCGTCGCCTACCTGGAAGCGGAGTACGGCGCGCGCAGCCAGGACGGCCGCGGCCGGCGCCATGCGCGCAGTGATGTTGCAGCGGCTGCCGTTTGACGGCGCCGTCGACGCCGACGGCCACATCCTCGAGCCGCCCGACCTCTGGGACCGGTACCTGGACCCGGCCTACCGCGATCGTCCGATGGGCATCCGCAAGGACGCCGACGGGCTCGAGTACCTCGAGATCGCGGGCCGCCCCTCGAAGATGGTGCGGCGGGGTCTCCCGGCCGGCCTCGGCGCCATGGACCTCGTCGGCAACATCCCGCGTCCCGACCGCCCCCGCACCGGCCTCGCCTACCTGGACAACGCGGGCCTCGGCGCGTGGGACGCCAAGGAGCGCCTCGAGCGCCTCGACCGCGAGAACCTGGACATCGCCATCCTCTACCCGACTCTCGGCGTCCTCTGGGAGGCCGAGTGCGAGGACCTGGCTCTCGCGCAAGCGTACACGCGCGCGTACAACCGCTGGATCGTCGAGTTCTGCGCCGGCAGCGGCGGCCGGCTCGTCCCGATCGCCCACGTGTCGCTCGGGCTTCCCGGCGAGGCCGAGCGGGAGCTCGAGCGCGCCGCCCGCGACGGCGCGAAGGGGGTCTTCATCGCACCCTTCGTCATGACGACGAAGGCGCCGGGGCATCCCGATCATCACCGGGTCTTCCGCCTGGCGGAGGAGATCGGCCTGCCGGTCGGCATCCACCCGACGTTCGAGCCGTTCTGGGCCGCGCCCGGGCGCTTCGGCCGCATGACCGAGGCCTCGCTCGCGTTCCTCATCAACGTGACCTCGGCCGACGCCGTCCGCCACGCCTTCACGTCGATGTTCCAGTTCGGCGTCTTCGAGAAGTTCCCGCGGCTCAAGCTCGTGGTGCTCGAGTCGGGAGCGGGATGGATCGGCTACTGGCTCGAGCGGATGGACGCCGTCTTCACCTCGCCGCTCGGGCGGGGCGTCCCGCTGCGGGAGAAGCCGAGCTTCTACTTCCAGCGCCAGTGCTGGATCTCGTGCGACCCGGACGAGCGCTCGCTCGCCGGGGTGATCCCGCTCGTGGGCGAGCAGAAGTTCTTCTGGGCGTCGGACTTCCCCCATCCCGACCATCCGCCGCGCTACGTCGGCGAGCTCGCAGAGCTGGTCGCGATGCTGCCGGAGCCGGCACGATACAAGCTGATGAGCGACAACGTGCGCGAGGTGTACGCCCTGCCGCCGCGGCGCACGCCACCCGGCATACCCGCCGCTCGCCCCTGACGCCGCACCTATTGGTGATGGCAGTAGATGCAGGCCTCGGCGCCGGTGCCGACGATCGAGGGATCGTTCGTGGGGTCGGCATCCTGGTAGAGCGCCACGCGCGCCGCCGCGTTCGCCACCCGGTCCTGAGCGAGGCCGCGGAAGGGCCAGTCCGCGCCGAGCAGGTTGCTCAGCCGTACCAACGCTCGGCGTCGCTCAGGCGGTCGCCCTTGGCGTAGAGATCGCCGAAGAGAAGGAGCGCGCCCTGCGTGTTGTGCGGGGCCATGCCCGCGTTGCCGCAGATCTCGGGCATCGTCTGCACGCAGTCGACGTTCGGCGGGCCGAGCCCGGCGTCGACCAGCTCGAGCGCCCGGACCATCAGCGGATCGCCGGGCGCCACGACGGCCGGGACGACCCCGATGAAGTCGAAGCTGTTGAAGAGCGGATCGAGGGGCACTGCGGCGTCGAGCTGCGTCAGGCCGGCGGCGATGAGGCAGGCGTCGCGATGCGCGACGCCGTTCACGTAGGTGGCGGCGGCGCGGAACCCCGGGCTGCGGGCGTCGTCGGGGAGGAGCGGCACGGCCGCGTCGAGCGCCGCGCTGGCGCTCGCCGCCTCCCGCTTCGCCACTTCGCTCGCGTTCCGGAAGCCGGTTCCTTCCCGCCCGAAGTTGTAGAGGTGCATCATGCCGAGGAGGAACAGCGAGCGGCCGTCGGACGGGTCCCTTGCGACGGCGCGCTCGAGCGACGCGATCGATTCCGCCGAGCGCTCGCCGTCGCCCCACAGCGTCGACCAGAACGCCGCCTCGCCCTCCGCCGCCTTCCGCGACGGCACGCGGCTCCGGACGACGAGGGCGTCGTTGCGCGCGAACTTGTGGAACCGCGCGAGCAGGCGGTCGGGGCCGATCGTGAGCCACATCTCGGCGTAGCCGACGGGTCCCGCGGGCACCGTGGCGCCGGGGCCCTGCGCCCGCAGGTAGAAGCGTTCGTGATGGTACAGGATCCGGCGCACGGGGCCCGCCACCCCCGTCGGATCCCGGTAGACATAGGCGGCGCTCACCGCGCGCCAGTTGGTGCACGGCAGTTCGAGCTCGGGGCCGCTGCGCGCGTTCGAGGCGAGCCTGACGAAAGATCATGACGAGAGCGAGACGGGTGCGCACCTCGATACCCTCCTGCGAAGCGCGGGAAGCTACGGGCGCTGCGCGCGGGTTGTCAATCGGACGGCGATGCACGACGTGATCGGGAAGCTCTCACGGTAGCCGCCGGCGGCGCGGTTGAGTGCCGGGCGCCGAGGGGGTTAAAGCTGGCCGGCGGAACCTTCGGATGCGGTGTCCTCGCTGCCGGCACGAGAACCGCGAGACCGCCCGCTTCTGCGGCGAGTGCGGCGCCTCCCTCGGACGCGGCATCCCCTGCCCGCGCTGCGCCACCTTCAACCCGGTGAGCCAGAGATTCTGCGACTCCTGTGGGCAGCAGCTCGCATCGACCGGCGCCGTCGAGCGCGCGCGCGAGCCCCGCGCCTACGCCCCGAGACATCTCATCGAGAAGATCCTCACCACCCGCAGGGCGCTCGAAGGGGAGCGCAAGCAGGTCACCGTGCTGTTCGCCGACATGGTCGACTCGATGCGGCTCGCCGAGCGGGTGGACGCCGAGGAATGGCACCGCGTCGTCGACCGCTTCTTCCAGGTCCTGGCCGAGGGGATCCATCGCTTCGAGGGGACGATCAACCAGTTCACCGGCGACGGGGTCATGGCGCTCTTCGGGGCGCCCGTCGCGCACGAGGATCACGCCCGGCGCGGCTGCCATGCCGCCCTGCACATGATGGGCGAGCTCCGCGGCTACGCGAGCGGGCTCAGGGTCCGGGGGCTCGAGTTCTCCGTCCGGATGGGTCTCAACTCCGGGGAGGTGGTCGTGGGGACGATCGGCGACGATCTACGCATGGACTACACGGCCCAGGGACATGCCGTCGGCCTGGCGGCGCGGATGGAGCAGGTGGCCGCGCCCGGGACGGTCTACGTGAGCGAGCACACCGCCCGGCTAGTCGAAGGGTTCTTCACCTTGCGCGATCACGGCACGCCGCCGATCAAGGGCGTCAGCACGCCCGTCCGGGTCTTCGAGCTCGAGGGGATCGGCCCCCTTCGCACGCGCCTCGACGCGGCCGGCGTGCGGGGCTTCTCGCGGCTGGTGGGACGGGAAGCGGAGCTCGCCTGGCTGGACGGCATCCTCGTCCGGGCGCTCGAATCGAACGGGCAGGTCGTGGGTGTGGTCGGCGACGCCGGGGTCGGCAAGAGCCGGGTCTGCCTCGAGTTCGTCAATCGCTGCCGCGCGCGGGGGATCGCGGTGCAGGAAGCCCATTGCCCGGCGCACGGCTCGACGGTTCCCTTGCTCCCGATCCGCGAGCTCCTGCGCGGCTACCTCGCGCTCGGCGACGGCGACCCGCCGGAGACGGTCCGGCGGAAGGTCGCGGATCAGCTCCTCGCCCTCGACCCGGGCCTCGAGGACGCGCTCCCCGTCGTCCTGGACCTCCTCGGCGTGCCCGACCCCGATGCGCCGGACGTCTCCGCCGCGAGCCACGACCGGCTCGCCGGCTTCCTGCGACGCTTCGTTCGCCTGCGCAGCGCGGGCGAGGCCGTCGTGCTGCTGCTCGATGACGCGCACTGGATCGACGGGGCGAGCGACGCGCTGGTGGGCGAGCTGGCAGCGGCGGTGCGCGGCACGCGCACCCTGCTCGTGGCGAACTTCCGGCCCGAGTACCGGCCGGCCTGGACGGGGGGATCGCACTACCACCAGCTGCCGCTCTCTCCCCTCGGGCGGGAAGCGAGTCGCGAGCTGCTGCACGACCTGCTCGGCGCGGACGATTCGCTCGGGGATCTCTCCGATCTCGTTCGCGAGCGCACCGGCGGCAACCCCTTCTTCATCGAGGAGGTGGTGCAGGCGCTGGCGGCCGCCGGGAGCCTCGCCGGACAGCGTGGCGCCTATCGCCTGGCGGAACCGCTCGAAAGCGTGGCCATCCCGGCGACGGTGCAGTCCCTGCTCACCGCGCGCGTCGATCGGCTCGGCGAGCAGGCAAAGCACGTGCTGCAGGCCGCGGCCGTCATCGGCAAGCAGTTCGACGAGCCGCTCCTCAAGGCGGTCGTCGGGCTCGACGATCACCACCTCGCCACGGCGCTCGGCGGGCTCCAGGAGGCGGAGTTCATCCACGAGGTCATGCCGTACCCGGTGCCGCACTACGCGTTCAAGCACCCGCTGACCCGTGAGGTGGCGTATCAGTCGCAGCTCGCTGAGCGACGGGCGCACCTGCACGCCGCGGTGGCAGGGGCCCTCGAGACGCTGCGGGCGGACCGGCTCGGCGAGTACGCCTCGCTGATCGCCCATCACTGGGACGCCTCCGGGATGCGGTTCGAGGCACAACGCTGGCGGCGCCGAGCCGCTCTCAAGGTCTCGAGCATCAAGCTCCGAGGCCGGCGCCGTCCTGCGCGCTAGCGTGAGCCCCTGGGGGGGTGCGGTCCCCCGCGGGCATGCCTTGACACGTCTAGGCCCCTCCGATACCTGCCAGCCAGTCTCTCCATGCCTCTTCCCGGCTCCCGCGGCGGGCCAGCACTGATCGAGGCGCTCGCCAAGCCGCTCGCAGGCCGCGACCTCACGCGCGAGGAGGCCACTCGGCTGCTCGAGACCGCGGAGACGATGCCGGCGCTGCTCGAGGTCGCCTCCACCCGGCGCGACCGCGGGTGGGGGCGGACCGTCACGTACTCGCCGAAGGCGTTCCTGCCGGTCACGAACCTCTGCCGCGACCGCTGCACCTACTGCACGTTCCGGAAGGATCCGGACGACCCGGACGCCTGGACGATGACGCCCGAGGAGATCGAGGCCTGGTCGCTGCGCGGCCGCGCGCTCGGCTGCAAGGAGGCACTCATGTGCCTCGGCGACAAGCCCGAGCTCGCCTTCGCCAGCTATCGGGACCTGCTCGGCGAGCTGGGCCACCGGACGACGGCCGAGTACGTGCACCACGCCTGCGAGGTCGCGCTTCGCTGCGGGCTCCTCCCTCACACCAACGCGGGGCTCCTGACGCGCGAGGAGATGCAGCGGCTGAAGGCGGTGAACGTGAGCCTCGGGCTCATGCTCGAGAACGTGTCACCGCGGCTCCGCGGCCGCGGCCAGGTGCATCAGTGGGCGCCGGACAAGGAGCCGGCGCGGCGCCTGCGGATGCTGCGCGAGGCGGGCGAGCTCCAGATCCCCTTCACGACCGGACTCCTCATCGGCATCGGCGAGACGCTCGCCGAGCGCGTCGACACGCTCTTCGCGATCCGCGACCTCCACCGCGCCTACGGCCACATCCAGGAGGTCATCGTGCAGCCCTTCCGCGCCAAGCCGACGATCCGGCTGGCCGACGCGCCCGAGCCCGGCGCGGCCGACGTGGCGCGCACGGTCGCGGTCGCACGGCTCGTGCTCGACCCGGACGTGAGCGTGCAGGCGCCGCCGAACCTCTCGCCCGCCGACCACGCCCTCCTCCTCCACGCGGGCCTGAACGACTGGGGCGGCATCTCGCCGCTCACGCCCGACTACGTGAACCCGGAGGCCCCGTGGCCCCACGTCGAGGCGCTCGCGGCCACCTGCCGCGCGGCCGGCTTCACGCTGCGCGAGCGGCTGGCGATCTATCCGGCCTACATCGACCGTCCCGGTTTCCTCGACCCGGCGCTGCGCCCGCGGGTGGCGGCGCTCGCCGCCGAGGCGGTGTGGGCGTGTCCGGACGCGGAGGCTCGACCCGCATGAGGACGACGCAATGAGTTGGTTCGAGCCCTGGGACCAGATCGAGCGCGTCGCGCTGAACGACGAGCCGGTCGAGCGCGCCATCGCGCGCGCCACGCCGCCCGTGCGCGCCATCCTCGCGCGGGCGCTCGCGGGCGAGGAGCTCACCGTCGACGACAGCGAGGCGCTCCTCGGCACGACGGGCGACGACCTCGTCGCGCTCGTGCGGACCGCCGACACCGTCCGCGAAGCCGACGTCGGCGACGAGGTCACCTACGTCGTCAACCGCAACATCAACTTCACCAACGTCTGCTTCGTGAACTGCCAGTTCTGCGCCTTCAAGCGCCAGCGCTGGGAGGAGGATGCCTACACGCACGGCGTCGACGTGGTCCTCGGCAAGGTCGAGGAGGCGATCGGCCGCGGCGCCACCGAGGTCTGCATGCAGGGCGGCATCAACCCCGACATGGCGCCGTTCACCTACCGGGACATCCTGGTCGAGATCAAACGCCGCTTCCCCGACATCCACGTCCACGCCTTCTCGCCGATGGAGATCATGTACGGTGCGCGCCGGACCAACATGGATTACCCGGCCTACATCGGCATGCTGCGCGACGGCGGGCTCGGCAGCATCCCCGGCACGGCGGCGGAGATCCTGGACGACGAGGTGCGCGAGATCCTGTCGCACAAGAAGGTGGACGTCCGCACCTGGGTGGAGATCATCACGACGGCGCACCGGCTCGGCGTGCCGACCACGTCCACCGTCATGTACGGCCACGTGGAGACGGCGGGCCACGTCGCCCGGCATCTCGACCTCATGCGGCGGATCCAGAAAGAGACGAGCGGCTTCACCGAATTCGTCCCGCTCGGCTTCATCTGGGAGAACACGAAGCTCTACCACGACGGCAAGGTGACGCCCCAGCCGAAGGGGCTGCGCGACCTGCGCATCTACGCCACCTGTCGCCTCGCGCTCCGCGGGTGGATCGACAACCTGCAGACCTCATGGGTGAAGCTCGGCCATCGCCTCGCGCAGCTCTCGCTCCGCGCCGGGTGCAACGACTTCGGCGGCACCCTCATGGAGGAGAGCATCTCGCGCGAGGCCGGGGCGGACGCGGGCGAGTACACGTCGGTCGAGGAGATCGAGGCGCTCGTCAGCACGATGGGCCGCCGGCCGGTACAGCGGACGACGCTGTACGGACGGGTCGGCCACGCCGGCCACGAGAGCGGCCGCACGCCGCGCGGCGCGAGCCGCGCGGGAACACCGGAACAGCGCAGCGCTCCGAGCGCGTGAGCAGCGCACGGGCCCCCAGAGTAGTTTAATAACCGTCACGGCGCTGGCGGGTGGCGTCGGCGGGGCTCGCTTCTTGCGGGGCCTCGCCCGCCTCGTCGAGCCGCGCCGCCTCACCGTCATCGGCAACACGGGCGACGACGAGGAGTTCTTCGGTCTCCACGTCGCCCCGGACCTCGACACCGTCCTCTACACGCTCGCCGGGCGGAGCGACCCGGTGCGGGGCTGGGGTGTCGCGCGCGACACCTTCGCCTGCCTCGGCGCGCTCGGCAGGCTCCGCGAGCCCACCTGGTTCGCGCTCGGCGACCGCGACCTCGCCACGCACCTCTTCCGCACCGCACGCCTGCGCGCGGGCTGGCCGCTCTCCCGCGTGACCGCAGCGCTCGCGCGCGTCCACGGGGTGGCGGCGCGCATCATTCCCATGACCGACGACCCCGTGCGCACCTTCGTCCACACCGAGGCGGGGCGTCACGCCTTCCAGGACTATCTCGTCCGCCGCGGCGCGCGCGGACGCGTGCGCCGGATCGAGGTCGCGGGCGCGCGGCGCGCCCGGCCGGCGCCGGGCGTGCTCGCGGCGCTCGCCGCGGCCGACGCCATCGTCGTCGCGCCCTCCAACCCGCTCGTCTCGATCGGCCCCATCCTCGCGATCGCGCCCATCCGCCGAGCGCTCGCGCGCCGTCAGGCGCCGGCCGCCGCGATCTCGCCGCTGGTCGGCGGGCGGGCGGTGCGCGGGCCGCTCCATCGCATGCTGCGCGGGCTCGGCCTCGAGGTGTCACCGGCAGGCGTGGCCCGGCTCTACCGGGGCCTGGTCGACGTCTTCGTCCTCGACCGGGTGGATGCCGCGTGGGCGCCGCGCGTCGAGGCCCTCGGGTTCCGGGCGCTCGTCACCGACACGCTGCTCGCCACGCCCGCCCGCGCGGCGCGCCTTGCCGCGGACGTGCTGCGTGCGCTAGACCCGCGGCGCCGATGACGATCGCGGTGATCCCGGTTCCCGGCCTGCCGATGGTACGACCCGGCGACGACCTCGCGCGCCTGCTCGGCGACGCCATCGCCGAGGCGCGGGTGGGTCTCAAGGCGCGCGACGTCGTCGCCGTCTGCCAGAAGGTGGTCTCGAAGGCCGAGGGATCCGTCGTCTCGCTCGACGACGTCGTCGCCTCGCGCTTCGCCGAGCGGCTGGCCGCGTACACCGAGGGCGGGAAGGACCCGCGCGCGATGGAGGTCGTGCTGCGCGAGGCCAAGCGGATCGTTCGGATGGACCACGGGCACGTGATCGTCGAGACGCGGCACGGCTGGGTATGCGCCAACGCCGGCGTCGACGAGTCGAACGGCGTCGCTCCCGGCGTGCTGACGCTGCTCCCTCACGACCCCGACGCGTCGGCCGAGCGGCTCCGCGAGGCGCTCGGGAGCCGCTTCGGCGTCGAGCTGGCGGTGGTGGTGACCGACACCTTCGGCCGCCCGTGGCGCGAGGGGCTCGTCGAGGTGGCGCTCGGGTGCGCCGGCATGGACCCGCTCCTCGACCTGCGCGGGCGCGAGGACCTGGCCGGCCGGACGCTGCACCACACCGTCGTCGCGCTCGCCGACGAGATCGCCGCCGCGGCCGGTCTCGTCATGGAGAAGGACAGCGGCGTCGCCGCTGCCGTCGTGCGCGGCGTCCGCTATACGCCCGGCCGCCGCGGTGCGGCCGCGGCCCTCGTCCGCAAGCCGGAGTTCGACCTGTTCCGCTAGAAGGACGTACCCGGCCACGGGCCTGCACGATCGGCGCCGCATCGTGCAGCGCTGCACGGCGTCCTCGCGCCCGCGCAAACAGACTCGCGGGCATGCCCCTTGCTGCCCGCAACGGCGGCCCACATGTACGCCGCCTTCTACGGTCTCGAGGAAGAACCCTTCAACATCACCCCGGACCCACGCTTCCTCTACCTGAACAACACCTACCAGGAGGCGCTGGCGGCGCTCGGCTACGGCATCCAGGCGCGCAAGGGCTTCCTGTCGCTCATCGGCGAGGCCGGCACCGGGAAGACCACCCTCCTCCGCCACCTGCTCGACACCCTCGATCCGAGCGTCCGCACGGTCCTCCTGATGAACCCGACGGTCAGCTTCGACGAGATCCTCGAGTACATCCTGATCGAGCTCGGCATCCCGACCGAGGCGACGGGCAAGCTCGGCCGCTTCCACCGTCTGAACGAGTTCCTGATCGAGCACGCCCGCGCCGGCGGCAACGTCGCCCTGCTGATCGACGAGGCGCAGGACCTCGATGCGAGCGTCCTCGAGCAGCTCCGCCTGCTGTCGAACCTCGAGACGGCACGCGAGAAGATCCTCCAGATCCTCTTCGCCGGGCAGCCCGAGCTCGAGACGAAGTTCGCCAACCCGGCGCTCCGACAGCTTCGCCAGCGGGTCACGCTCCGCGTGCGCCTGCGGCCGCTCGCCCCGGCCGAGGTCGCCGCCTACGTCCGCACCCGCCTCGAACGCGCCGGGGCCACCGACCTCGCCCTCTTCGCCGAGCCCGCGCTCGAGCGCGTCGCCGCCCTCAGCCACGGCATTCCGCGGGTCATCAACGTGCTGTGCGACGCCGCGCTGCTGACCGCCTTCGCCACGGGCGCCAAGCAGGTGACGCCCGCCGTGATCGACGAGGCGTGGCGCGACTACGCGCCCGCCATCGCCCCGGAGGCCGAGCCGCAAGCGGTCGTCATCGTGCCCGCTGCGTCCATGGCGCGCGTCGCGGAGCCGCCGCCGCAGGTCGCAGCGTCCGTCGAGCCGGTCTTCTCGGTGGCGGCAGCTCGGGCGGCCGCCGTCGAATCGGCGCTGGCCGCTCCCCCCGTCGAGGTCGCTCCACCGCCGCCCGCGCCCGAGACACCGCCGCTCGAGCCGCCGATGACCTCATCTCCCGTGCCCGCATCGCCCGTGGCCCGCCATGCGTTCAGCATCCCGGCGGGGGCCGCCTGCGTGGCGGCGCTGGCCGTCGTGCTCTACGCCGTCTCTCCACCCGGCAAGGACGCGGACCCTCCGGCTGCGGCCGCGCCCTCGCCCGCGGTCGCCTCCGGCACCGTGTCGGAGGCGATCGCCGCCACCGCCGAGGTCCGGCCGGTGCGCACGGAGAGTCCGCTCTCGACCGAGGAGGCGGCGGCGGTCGTCGAGCAGTTCCGGACGGCGTATGAGGCGCGCGACGTCGATCGCCTCGTCCAGCTGTTCGCGCCCGACGCGGCCGAGAACGGGACGCGCGGGGTCGACGCCATCGCCAGCGGCTACCGGCGGATGTTCATGGCGATCGAGGAGCTCAGCTACAGGCTCGAATCGCTCTCGATCGCGCCCCACGGCCCGGCCGCCGAGGTGCGGGGCCCGTTCATCATCCGCTACCGCGAGTCGGGGGGCGACCACCTCGAGGTCCGCGGCCAGGCGGAATGGGAGGTCCGGCGCCGCGAGGGCCGGCCGCTCATCACCGCCCTCACCTACCGGCTCGATCCGCAGTCGTAGGCGAGCGCCTGCCCGAGCGCGACGCGCTCGCTCGCGGCGGCGGGCAGCGGTCCCGCGGCGAGCCGCTCGAGCAGCGGGCGGAGGCCGCGGCGGTTGGCCAGCTGGATGCCGAGACCGGGGCGGGCGTTGAGCTCGAGGACGAGGGGCCCGTGGCGCCGGTCGAGGACCACGTCCACGCCGAGGAACCCGAGCCCCACGGCGTCCGCGGCGCGCACGGCGAGGCGCAGCACGTCCGGCCACGCCGGCACCGCGACGTCCGCCAGCGGACGGCGGAGGTCCGGATGCTCGCGCAGCGGCCGGCCGGCGCTGACCGCGAACGTGGTGCGTCCGCTGCCGAGGTCGACGCCGACGCCCACGCCCCCCAGGTGGAGGTTCGCCCGTCCGTCCGAGCGCCGGGTCGGCAGCCGCACCATGGCGAGCACGGGAACGCCCCGGAACACGAGCACGCGCACGTCGGGCACGCCGCGGTAGGAGAGCGTGCCGAGCACCGGCTCGGGCACGACGAGCTCCTCGACCAGGAGCCGATCGGAGCGGCCTCCGGGTGAATACGCCCCGGCGAGCACGTCGCAGGCATGCGCCTCGAGGTCGCGTCCACCCAGCGTCGCGCCGCTCGCCTTGACGAAGCGTTCCCCGCTGCGGTCGACGATCACGACGATGCCGGCGCCGCCCGCGCCGCGCGCCGGCTTGAGCACGAACTCGCGCTCGGCGGCGAGGCGGGCCGCCAGGCCACGCACGTGCCACTGGGCATCGCAGACGTGGTGGAGCGCCGGCGCCGCCACACCCCCGGCGGCGAGCGCGGCCTTCGTCGCCTGCTTGTCGTCGACGACCCGGTAGCCGGTCCGCGGATTGTAGGCGAACAGGTAGCCGTGGTTTCGGCGGTTGAGGCCCAGCATCTCCCTCCGGATGCGTCGCAGGGCTGCGATCACGATCGCCGCGCCTCGGCGGGCGAAACGGCGCCCGTCTCCGCGTGGCCGTGCCGCACGGCCCGGAAGAAGCGGACGTACTCGAGGAGCCGCACGCCACGCCATTTCCCGAGGACGGCGTCGAACGCCACCGTGACGAGCAGGATCTCGGGAAACGCCAGCACGAGCGACTGGAGCCCCGCCTGGTCGACCACCAGATAGCAGGCGACCGAGAGGAAGAGCGTCGCCAGCGTCATGCGCAGCGCCTCCGCGGTCCCGAGCTCCACCTGCGAGGCCGCGAAGTTCTCGATCACGTTCGACATGATCACCATCGGGAAGATGCTGATGTTTAGCAGCGGCCCGATGCCGAGCACGGCGCCGAGCAGGGTGAGCCCGCCCATGACGGCCGACACGAGCGCGATCAGGATCGCGAGCCGTGAGACGGCCTGCAGCCGCAGGCGCTGCAGCCCCGCCCGCAAGAGCACGCCGAGGCCGACGATCACGACGAAGATCACGAGGCCCCACTGGAGCCCCGTCGTGATGAAGGCGAGCGAGACGATCACCGGCCCGAACATGCCGAAGGTCTCGAGCCCAACGACGATGCGCGCGACGACCACGAGCGAGGCGATGATCGGCAGAATGAGGATCAGCGTGAGCGCCGAGAGGGGGACCTGCGCGCGAACCGCCCGCGCCCAGAGGTGCATCAGGGGGCGGCGCCAGGCGGGCAGCCGGGCGCCGGCCTCGCCGAGCACGAGGGCGTCGATGTTCCAGCGGCGGGCTTCTTCCGCCATCGGCGTACCGTCGATGAGATTGGCGCGTGCGAGCTCCCAGAGCGGCAGCAGGTCGGCGCGGTGGTTCACCAGGACGACCTCTCCCGGATGGATCAGATGGTAGAGGAGCGAGCCGAGCATGAGGGCCGCCGGCCGGCCCATGGCGCCCGCGGCGATGATGCGCGCGTCGTCGAGCCGGACGTTCCGCTCCCCGAGGCCGAGGAGGGCGTAGAGGCCCGCGTCGTCGGCCGTCGCCACCAGGACGACGTGCGCCTGCCGGATGAGGGGCAGGTTGGTCGCGACCAGCCGCTCGAGGTAGCTCTCCCGGAAGTAGCGCGACTCGAAGCGGGCGGTCAGCAGCACGCAGTTGATGGCCGCGTCGTGCGCTTCGCCGAGGATCCGGTCGGTCACCGCCTCCGGCACGCTCTGATCCGCGATCAGGACGACCGATGCGACCGGCTCGCTCACGTAGGTGCTGTGCGTCTCGACCGGCTGGCGACCGGCGCCGCGCACGACGGGACGGCGGCCGGCCGTCAGCGCGACGTCCTCCTCTTCCTCGCCCTCCTCCACCGCGCGGCGCGTCGCCTGCCGGATCGCGAACCCGTAGTCGACGTCGAGGCCGGCGGTGTGCACGATCAGCGGCAGGTCGCCACGATAGAGCGCGAGGTAGCTGGTCGGCAGCGTGCCGAAGTAGCCGCCCGCGGGGTCGAGCGGCACCCATTCGCTCCCCGTCCAGGCCTCGACCCACGAGTTCGTCGCCCGCTTCTCCGGCGTGCTCCCCAGACGCAGCCCGCCGACCAGGCGCGCCGGCACTCCCACCGCCTGGAGCAGCGCGGTCAGCGCCCGGGCCCGTCCGAGGCTCGTGCCCCGCCGGGCCGCCAGCACCGTGACCGCGTCCTGCGCTCCGGGCGGGTCCGCGGCCGGGACGAACGCCGCCGTGTACTGGTAGAGCGACCAGATCACCTCGTCGAGTCGCGTGGCGCGGCCGACGATGCGCTGTGCCCGCCGCCGCACCTCGGGAGCGTCACTCTGGATGTGCCGCGTCGGCGCGAGCGCCGCCTCGCCATCGGGCGGATGCGGCAGGGCGGCGACCGGCTCGGCCGGGATCGGCGGCGCGGTCGGCTCGGCGATGCGGAGCGCGAGGTCGTAGGTCAACGCGGTCGCCGTCGCGCGCTCGGCCGCCCACTCGGCGCGCAGGTTGGGTGGCGCCTCGCTCTCGCGGAAGTGGAAGCCGGGCGCCGCTGCCCGTCGCCCCAGCACGTCCTGCCGGCCGTCCGAGAGCGGCACGAGGACGCCGACACGAACGGGACGCTCCGTCGACGGCACGCGGACCGTGAGCCGGAGCTTCCAGTAGGCGAGCGCCGGACGTCGCGGCGTCGCGCCCTGTGCCGTCTCCTCGCCGCCGGTGAACACCTCGGTCTCGTGGCCGGGATGCGCCGGCTCCGGCGCGCGCGCCCAGGCCGTCGCCGACACGAGCAACGCGCCGAGAACGGCCGTGCGCAGGGACCGACTCACGAGCATGAACGCCACGACGGTAGTGACCGCGACGGTGCAATTCAAGGCGCGCGGTTGAACTGCCGGGACAAACATGGTGAACTTCGCGTGCATGGCCGGGGCCGCCGTGGAGGATCGCCGCGCCGTCACCGCCCAGGTGATCGACACCGTGCGCCGCTTCGTCGAGCGCGAGGTGATCCCCGTCGCGAGCAAGTACGAGCACGCGGACGAGTACCCGCAGCCGCTCGTCGACCGCATGCGGGAGCTCGGCCTCTTCGGCGCGACGATCCCGGTCGAGTACGGCGGGCTCGGGCTCGACTACACGACCTACGCGATGATCGTCGAGGAACTCTGCCGGGGGTGGATGAGCCTCTCGGGCGTGCTCAACACGCATCTCATGTTCGCCTACGTGCTCCAGATGCACGGCACCCCGGAGCAGCAGGCGCGCTACCTGCCCGCGATGGCGCGCGGCGAGCAGCGCGCGGCGCTCTGCCTCACCGAGCCCCACGCCGGCAGCGACGCGCAGCGTATCCGCACCACCGCGGTGCGCCGAGGCGACCACTACGTCGTCAAT
>VBKF01000221.1 GCA_005888095.1 Deltaproteobacteria bacterium
GGCCGAGAAGGAATACGGCGTCGTCGCCGGCGCAGGCGATCGCGCGCTCGGCGAGCGCGCCGACGGTCACCTCGGCGATGGCGCCGAGAAGCTCGCGCGGCTCGCACGACTCGGAGTGCGGCACGGGGCACCTGGGCGAGGGCGTGGCGGGCATGCGGATCGAGTACGCCTCGGCCCCGGCCGCATCGCGTTGGATCCGACAGTTGGCGAGCGACCGCTCTCCGGCCTGCCAGCGAGCGAGGAGCTCCGCGCCCGCGCGCGCCGCCGCCTCGGCAGCCGCCGCCGACGCGCGCGGCGCCGACGTCGCGCTGCAGCTCGCGCCCTCGGCCGTGCGGTCCGCATGGCGCTCGCCGGCGCCGAAGAAACAGACCGGGCACGGGCCGAGGCCGTCGAACAACCTGGCCTGAAACTGTGCCTCGCTCCCACAGGTGAGGATGAGCACGAGGCGGGGGCCGCTCCCGGCGGACCACAGGACGTCCGCGGCGTCGCGCAGCGCCCGCGCGTTGTCGAGGCAGAGCACGGCGCAGGCGAGGGCACGCGCGAGGCCGTGACGCAGCGTGTAGCGGAGGTCGCCGACGAGCGCCCGTCCGACGCCACCCTGCCCGCGGCGGCGCGCGGCGAGCACGGCGGCCTTCTCCCGGCCGAGGTCCCCGGCCGTGTAGTCGGCGACCCCGAGGTTCTCGCGCATGACCCGGTCGACATC
Source organism: Deltaproteobacteria bacterium (assembly GCA_005888095.1). Classification (GTDB taxonomy): domain Bacteria; phylum Desulfobacterota; class Binatia; order DP-6; family DP-6; genus DP-3. Next base: position 704 of record VBKF01000221.1, read on the forward strand.
GGCGAAGGTGGCGCGGACCGACACACCGAGGAGCGCCGCGAAGAACGACCCGATGGCCCCGCATCCGGCGATCAACATCTCGAAGCCTCCGGCGAAGCTCACGGCACGACCTCCTCCCGCGGCGATCCGCAGGCCTGGCATGTTATGCAGACCTCGCTGCATTCCTCGTGGAAGAGCGCGTCGCAGCGGCAGTTGACCGCGGGCTCCCCGTCGCAGAACTGTCCAAAACAGATGCGACAGCGGCGACCGGCCTCCGCGACGCACCGCTCGCCCGCCGCGCGCCACGCGACCTTGACGCGCAGCCGGCCGGCGCGCACGAAGGCCTCGCTCCCCCACTCGACGACGCCGAGGCCCGCGAGCAGCGGCCGGCCGTCGCGCGTCGCCTCGCCCGCGGCGATGACGAGCGCGTCGCCGCCGGCGAGCCGGTACAGTCGCAGCGCGGGGCCGTTGCCTGCGTGCCCGAGCTCGACCACGTCGTCGAGCGCGAGGCGGGCACCGTCGATCCTGATCTCGTGTGGCATCGCTCGAACGGGAACACGGCCGCGCGTTCCGAGTCGAGAGAACTTCGCTGCACAGGGCACGCCCGGCCCGGACCCTGACAACCGGGGGCAGGTGCGCCGGTACCTGCACCCTGGCTCGTTTTTCTAGCGCGCCCGCCGAAACGGAGTCGACGTTCCGTGCAGGGAACGGTCGCTTTCAGACATCGGTGGGTCTCTTCGGCGCGGGGCGCAGCCGCACGCGAGCCCGCGGATCCGCATGGCACCACGCATGACGTGTGCGGCCCGCGACGTTGCTGGAGACCTGCTCGTCTCGCCCGATATCATGGCGGCTTCGCACGAAGGGAGCAGCCCTGGTGAAAGCCGCCACCGTCCTCCTTGCCGCCACTGCCATCGTCGCCGCCCTGACCGCCACGTCCACGCCGGCCGCGGGCCAGTCGACCGCAGCCTCGGAGGACGTCATCGTCGTCTTCCGCGCGAAGACGCCGTTCGCCCGCCGGGCCGCGGCCGTGAAGCGGTCGGGCGCGCAAGTGCGCTTCCACTACGCGACCGTCGACGCGGCCGCGGTCCGGCTCACCCCGCAGGTCCGCCGGCAGCTCGGCGCGGACCCGGACGTGGCGGCAATCGTGCCCGACCGAGTGGTGACCGCGCATGCGAAGCCGGGCGGGGGCGGTGGGACCAGCGCCCAGGTCGTTCCCGCAGGCGTCAAGCGCGTCGGGGCGGCGCCGGGATCACTTCCCTGGACCGGCGCGGGCGTCGGCGTCGCCGTGGTCGACACCGGCATCGACTTCACACACGCCGATCTCAAGCCGCTCGGCGCTGCCTGCTTCACCGCGTACGCCTCATGCCAGGACGACAACGGCCACGGCACGCACGTGACCGGCATCATCGCGGCGCGCAACAACACGATCGACGTGGTCGGCGTCGCGCCGGCCGCCGTTCCCTACGCCGTCAAGGTCCTCGACGCCGCCGGCAACGGTCAGGATTCCACCGTGATCGCCGGCCTCGACTGGGTGGCGCAGAACGCCGACCTCGTGTCACCGCCCATCCGGGTGGCCAACATGAGCCTCGGCCGGGCGGGCGCGCTCGATGACAATCCCGCGCTCCGCCAGGCCGTCCAGGCCGTCAAGGCGAAGGGCGTCGCCGTCGTCGTGTCGGCCGGGAACGACGCCGGCCTCGAGGTCTCGCAGCAGGTCCCGGCGGGCTATCCCGAGGTGATGGCCGTGGCGAGCACGACGGCGGTTGCCGGGAGCAACGATCGATGCAGATTCTTCGCCGGTACGATCGGCGCCGACGCGGCCTCGTACTTCACCACCGACGGCGCCTTCAACGCGGCCACGGGGGTCGGGGTCACGGTGTCTGCCCCGGGCGAGGAGCGAGAGAACGTCATCCGGAGCTGCTCCGTGCAGTCGCTCGGGATCCTATCCACGCGCCTGGGCGGCGGCACGACACGGCTCTCGGGAACGAGCATGGCCGCGCCCCACGTGACGGGCGTCGTGGCGCTCGCCTGGCAGCGGAGCCTCGTGGCAGGAATGCTCCTCGATCCCGAGACCGTCCGGGCCGCGCTGCGCTCCGCCGCGGATCGGCCCGGCGTCGCGCCGCTCGACTCGCCGACGACGGGCTACACCTTCGACGGCACACGCGAAGGCGTCGTGTGGGCCCCGGGCGCCACGCAGTAGGATGAATCAGCGAGGGGCTCCGCCCCTCGCCCCGTCGGGCGTAGCCCGCCGGGTCCTCACTCCCCGCTCGCTGCGCTCGGCCGCGCGCGCGGCGCGCGCGGAGATTCCATCTCGAGTCGAGCACCTAGCTTAGCTAACTAGCCGTCGCTCGACGGTAGGCACAGGACCTGCGCGCGAGTCGCCGTCCCGACCTCGGTTCCGAACGCGTCGTCGATCGCCACGTCGCGCCGCGCGAACCGTCCCTGGCCGGGCGCATCCTTGATCCGGTAGCAGCTCAGCGACGCTGCCGGGTACTTGAAGCCCTCGCCGTCCACGTCGACGGCGGCGCAGAAGGCCTCGGGCTTGACGACGACGGTGGTCTTCTCCTCGAACGCGTCGGCGAGCGTGAGCGTCCGGCGCGTGAACGTCCGGGCCCCCGCCTTCGGCCTCGCGCGGTAGCACTTGAAGTGATCGAGGTTCGGCGGAGGCTCCTGGTGGCCAGTGGCCGCCCGCATGCAGAGGGTGTCCGCGCCGCTGAGGCTCCGGGTCTCCCGCCCGAAGGCGTCGTCCACGGTGACGTCGCGCCGCGCGAATCGAGCCTGACCGGGCGCGTCGGCGATCCGGTAGCAGCGGAGCTGTCCGGTCGGATAGAGGACCCGGTTGTTGTCCCTGGCGACCGGGTTGCACAGGGTATCGGGCCCGACCACCTTCGTCATCTTCTGCTCGAACCGGTCGCGGAGCATCACGCGGCGGGACCCGAACCCGGCGCGCGCGGGCGCGCGGTAGCACTTGAACAGGTCGCCGGAGGGGGGGAACAGCGTCGGGTCGATCGCCGCCACGCACGCGTCGGTGGGTCCGTAGAAAGCGCTCAGGCAAGGATAGGCGACGTAGGATCGCGTCGGGTACGCGGCCACCATGTCGAGGTAGTCGCCGACCTCGCGCCCGCCGTAGGTGTCGGCGATCGTCACGTGCAGGCCGTTCACCCGGACGTTCCGCGACACCCGGCCGCCCACCACGAGCGCGTAGTAGACGTCGAACTGCGGAAGGTCGGGGTTCTCGCGCCGGTCGAGAAAGACGACGTGGGCGGTGCCGGCCGCGTCGACCCGGAGGCTCGGAAAGAACTGATCGCCCGTGGTCCCGTCCTCGTTCACCTTGACGGGCGTGCTCCAGGTGACGCCGTCGTCGTCCGAGTAGGCGAGCCAGACGTCGAAGTTGCGCCCGTAGCGGCCGAGGTCGACGCCCGGATCGAAGACGATGGATTCGGGCTGCGCCCACGTCATGTAGATGCGGCCCTCGTGCGGCCCTCCGGCGACATGGTCGATCGCGATCTCGGGTCCCTGATAGACCAGCCAGCCGGTCGTGCCGCCCCGGGCCTTCAAGGCGATGGGGGCGTAGAAGTTCGACAGCGCCGGTCCCGGGACCACGTCGAAGCTCGTCGCGTCGACGTCGAAGCGCAGCAGGTACTGCCGGTCCTGCTGGCCCGCGCCCGCCGTGACCACAACGCGCAGCGCGCCCGACGGCGTGACGTCCATCGACAGGGGAGGGCTCGTGCGCGACTGCTCGGGCGAGGCGTAGTCGAGCCGCTGCTCAGTGAATGTCTGGCCGCCGTCGCGCGAGACGAAGAGCCCGGGACCGTGCGTTCCGTCGGCGAACCTGACCGCGTTGGCGCCGATGTAGATCGCGCCCGTGCCGGGCGCGTAGGCGAGCTTCGGAAAATCGACGATGGCCCGCTCGCGGGCCGGCAGGTCCGGTGGCGGTTCCTTGAAGAGCGTGCCGTGGAAGGAAGAGCCCGAGAGCCGTCCCCGGTAGAGAACGCCCGAGATGACCGAATCGCCGTCGGCGGGGTTCGTCCGCGAGGTGAGGGCCGAAAGCAGGAGCGTGCCGTCGGCGGTGACGAGAGCCTTGGGGTCGGAATGGATCGGGAAGTCGAGAAACGTGCCGGGGCTCCACGTCTGACCTCCGTCGCGCGAGAGACGAAAGCCGCCGAATACCCCCGCCAGGGCGAGCTGGTCCGGGTCGGTCGGGTGGCCGGTGAGCACCAGCTCCCAGAAGCAGCTCGGGCAGCCGAGGCTCGACTCGTAGAGGACGGGCGACGCGGCGCCGGCGGCGAGCGGCCGCACGAGCGCGGCGAGAAGGACGATCGTCGCGAGCCGCACGCCGTCTCTCTATGAGCTACGAGCGCGCCCCGGTAAAGGTCCGGCCGGGAAACGTTGCTAAGCCTGTGATTTCCCATCGGCGCGCTGTCGCACGTCACTCCGGAAAGCGGCGGGCACGAACGGCCCCTTCCCGTATCTTGGTGCAGGTGGCAGAAGGAGCGCCATGGCCGACCCGTGCGGTTGCCCGCCGACGGATGCAGACGCGGCGATGGGCGTGCACCACGTCATCGTCAACGTGAAAGAGCTGGCACGCTCGCGCGAGTTCTACGCCTGGCTCTTGCCGAAGCTCGGCTACCCCGGGTGCACGGACGCGGGCTCGGTCGTCGGCTGGTACGGCCCGGCCGGGAGCTTCTGGATCAAGCAGGCCGGCGCGCGCTTCGCGGCCGACGTCTTTCACAAGGACCGGGTCGGCCTCTGCGAGATCGCCTTCGCCGCGACCAGCCGCGCGCAGGTCGACGCCCTCGCGCGGCAGCTCGACGCGGCCGGCGTGACGATCCTCGATCCGCCGCAGGAGTACGCCTACACGCCCGGCTACTACGCCGTCTTCTTCGCGGATCCCGACGGGATGAAGCTCGAGCTCGTTCACATCCCCTCGGCCGGTCGCTAGGGGCCGCCTTCAGGGCATCCTTCCAAGTCGGCAATGAGGCGCCGGTGACCCTCACCGGAGGCGATGCGCGTACAGCTTGCGCCACAGGGTGGTCCGGCTGATGCCCAGCTCCGCCGCGGCCGCGGCCTTGCGGCCGTGATGCCGGGCGAGCGCCGCGAGGATCCGCCCGCGCTCGATGTCCGCGAGTGAGCCGCTCGAGATTCCCGGCGGGGGCTCGCCGCGCAGCTCGGGGGTGAGGTCCGCGACGTCGAGGACGGGCCCTTCGCCGACCACGAACGCGTACTCGACGGCGCTGCGCAGCTCGCGCACGTTTCCGGGCCAGGTGTACGCCAGGATCGCGTCCATCGCCGTCCGGGTGACCCCCTCGATGCGACGCATCCCTTGCTGGTTCAGCTGGCTGACGAAGTGCCAGAAGAGCGCCTCCACGTCCCCCTCGCGGCGACGCAGCGGCGGGAGCAACAACGGGACCACCCTGAGGCGATAGCTCAGGTCCTCCCGGAAACGCCCCTCGTCCACCTCTTGGCGGAGGGGCTTGTTGGTGGCCGAGATGACGCGCACGTCGACGGTGACGGGTCGAGTGGCGCCGACCGGGACGAACGTCTTCTCCTGCATCACCCGCAGGAGCTTCCCCTGGAGGTCGAGCGGGATCTCCGCCACCTCGTCGAGGAAGAGCGTGCCCTGGTGCGCGAGCGCGAAGAGACCCTGGCGGTCGCGTACGGCCCCGGTGAAGGCGCCGCGCACGTGCCCGAAGAGCTCCGACTCGAGCAACGTCGGCGAGAAGGTGGCGCAGTTGACCGCCTGGAAGGGCGCCCGCCGGCGCGGGCTCTCCGCGTGAATCGCCCGGGCTACGAGCTCCTTGCCCGTCCCGGTTTCGCCGCCGACCAAGACCGTGCACTGGGCGCGGGCGACCCGCCGCAGCTTGGCGAAGAGCGCCTCCATCTCGGGCGCCACCGTGAAGATGCCGTGGAAGGAGCGCAGCCGGAGATGCGGCGGGGGTTGCAGGATGGTGCGCAACGCGTTGCAACCTTATGAATCATACCGCGGTGCAGCGCAAGCGAAAGGTGCGATTTTCCGCGACGGTGGCACGCGGGCACCGTGCTTGCTGGAAACAAGACCCCGAGGCGGTGGCGACGACCGGCGAAATGTGCCCCGAGCACGTCAGCCGGCGGTGCGTGGGCGTCCACGGCGATTGGGCTGGAGAGCAGAAGGTGAAGCCGTGGACGCCTCGCGCCGGTGTCGCGCGCGGATGAGGCGGAGCGCCCGGCCAAGGCGGCCGGGAGAATCGTCACCCAGAGTCAACGAGACGAAGGGAGAGCCGATGCGCCTCGCGAGCCCAACCCACGTGACCAGACTCCGCCGCGTTCTCGATTACCTGGCGCGAGCCAGCAGCGTCGACCACGCCTCCACGGAATTGGTGGAGCCGCACGTCCGATGCCTGGTCGCGGACCATCTCGGCGTCGGGCCGGAAGACCTCGCGCCCGAGGTGTCGCTCCGCGACGATCTCGCGGCCGACTCGCTCGATCTCGTCGAGCTCGCGCTCGTCCTGGAGGGCGAGTTCGGCATCACGGTACCCGAGGCGGTCCTCGAGGAGGTGCGCACCTACGGGGAGCTGGTGGGCGCCGTCGAGGCCCTCGTCCGTCGGCGCGAGGCGGATGGGGCGCATCCGAACGGCGACCTCACGCCGGTCCGCGTGCGGGTCGTTCCGGCGCCCGGTCGGATGACCGGCGACCTCGAGCGCACGGACTGGCTCACGCCCTACACCGCCGAGACCATCGCCGAGGACGCGCTGCGCAGCGGCCCCGGGGCACGGCTGGAGGTCAGCGTGCCGCCCGACCTGAGCGACGCCGAGCTGGCCGGCTTCCGCGACCAGCTCGCCTGGCTCGACGACCGCCGTATCCAGGTGCGCGTCTGGCGGGATCGTCAGCTGCGACGTCAACACGCCGCCTGACCGGTCGGGCGGACCGCGTCCTCCAGCCACCCGGCGACCGTCGCCACGAACCGCTCCGGCGCCTCGAGCTGCGGCACGTGGCCGACGCGCTCGAAGACCGCGAGCCGCCAGTCGGGCCGGAGCTTTGCCAGTGCGCGGGAGGCCGCGAGCGGGACGAGACGGTCCTCGCTGCCCTGGACGAGCAGCGTCGGCGCCGTGATCCGGCGAATCGTCGCCTGCACCTCGCGCCGCCGGGCGAGCACGGCGAGGATGGAGCGGGCCGCCTCGAGGAAAGCCGGCTGCGCCCATGGCATGCGCTGGCGCTCGCGCGCGAGTGCGACGTGGGCAGCGACGACGTCGGGCGGTACGGACGTCGGGTCGGCGCAGCAGAGCGCGAGCGTCTGCCGCACGAGCCGCTCGGGCCCCAGCCAGGCCGCCCGCCAGCGGAGGAACCGCTCGCCGACACCCGGGAACGCATAGGCCGCGAAGGTGAGCGCGACCGCAGGATCGAGGAGCGCACCCCGGGGCCGCGGCTGCGCCGGCCCGACGAGCACGAGGCCGGCGACCTTCTCCGGCCGCGCCGCCGCTTCCATCATCGCGATGAGCCCGCCCATCGAGTTCCCGACCAGGACGGCCGGGCCGCCGTCAACCGCGTCGAGCAGTCGATCGAGGAGCTCGACGTTCGGCCGGACACGCGCCGAGCGGCCGGCCAGCGGCGTCCGGCCGAAGCCGGGCAGGTCCGGCGCGAGCACGCGGGCGTGAGCGGCGAGCCCGGCGCCGACCGCCAGCCAGTTGGCGTGCGAGCCGCCGAGCCCGTGGACCAGGACCATGGTCGGACCCGTGCCGCCGAAGTCGGCGAGGTGGATGGGGCCGTCGACGTCGAGCGTGCGGGAGCGCATCGGCGCATCTTATGCGACACGGTGGGCCAGGCGAAGGGTGGCGTGATCGCGCCAGTGCCCCCTGCTATACGGGGCGGCTCGCGCCACGATGACACTTCGTGTGCTCACCTATCTCGCGCCGAGCATCCCGCTCGGGCTGTTCGAGCTCGTGGTCGAGCGACTGCGCCGCGTTCTCGGCGTAGGTGCGACGCTCCGCGCGGAGGCGCGGCACTCGGGGCCGCCGCCCGACATCCCGGACCCGTTCTCGGCGGACGAGGCAGACCTCGCGTTCCTGTGCTCGCCGAGCTTCGCCTGGCTTTCGGGGATGCGCCCGTCGCCGATAGAGCTCGTGCCGGCCGCCCCGGTGTTCCTCGAGCCACGCACCGCGGGACGCCCGGTCTACTTCTCCGACGTGATCGTCCACCCCGGGGTCGCGTCCGCTTCGTTCGAGGAGCGCAATCTCCTCGCGCGGCTCCGGGCCCTCGGCGAGGACCGGCATTTCCTGAGAACGGCTCGCCGCTCCGGTTCCCATCTGCGCTCGGTGGAGTTGACGGCGCGCGGGGAGGTGGACGGCGCGGCGGTCGACTCGAACGTGCTCGCGCTGCTGCGGCGCCGCGACCCGCTGCTGTGCGAGCGGGTGCGCGTCGTCGCGTCCTGGGGGCCGTATGCCGTTCAGCCGATCGTGGTCCGCGGCGGGACGGCCATCGCCCGCATCCTGCTGGCCATGGGCCGCGAGCCGGCCGTCCGTGCCGCGCTCGCGGCGTTCGGCGTCGGCGGCTTCGCGCCAACGTCGCGGGCTGCCTACGAAGCCGACCTCGCCGCACTCGGGAGCGACCTACACCTCGCTGAGCTGCCGGTCGCCGAAGGCCGTGTCCAGCAGTGCTCCTCGGCATCCTGAGCGGCGTCGCCGTCCAGGCGTTGATCCACACGACTCGCCGTAGCGAGGTATGTTATTGATGCCCATGCGCACCTCGCGGACGATCCTCGTGGCCGCCGGGGCGCTCGGCCTGCTCGCCCTCGTCTACTGCTTCGGCGCCGCCTCCATCGCCGCCGTCCTCACGCACGTCACCTGGTGGCAGTTCGTCCTCATCTGCCTGGTCCACAGCCTCAACGTGGTCGTCGACAGCTACGGGTGGCGATATGCCATCGCCGGCGACGGTGCGCCGTTCCATCGGCTCGTGGCGGCCCGCTGCGCCGGCGACGCGGTCAACGCGGTCACCGCCGTGGCCGCGGTCGGCGGGGAGCTCACCAAGGCGTGGCTGCTGCGACATGACCTCGCCTACCGCGAGAGCGTCCCCTCGTTGATCGTCGCGAAGACCGCCGAGGTGCTCTCGCAAGCTCTCCTGCTCGCCCTCGGCGTCGTGCTCGCGTGGACCACGGCAGCGGTCGCGCCGGCGCTGCGCGCCGCGATGCTGTACTTGCTCGTCTTCGAGGTGATCGGCGCGGGAGGCTTTCTCGGGGTGCAGGTCGCGGGGGCGGTCGGCAAGGCCGGGCGCGTCCTCACCTGGATCGGCGGCAGAGGGGTACACCATGCGGAACGGCTCGATGAGGCGCTGCGCGGCTTCTACCGCAACCAGTGGCCGCGGTTCCTCGTTTCGGTGGGACTGTACTTCGTCGGCTGGCTGCTCGGGGCCGTGCAGGGCGTCCTCATCCTGCAGAGCCTGGGGCTGCCCGGATCGCTCGTCACGGCCACCATCATCGAAGCGCTGTGGTCCGCCGTCCGCTTCGTCACCTTCTTCGTGCCTGCCAGCCTCGGCACGCTCGAAGGAGCCACGGCGGCGGCGTTCAGCGCCTTCGGATTCAGCGCCGGCGCTGGCCTGGCGTTCACCCTCGTCCGCCGCGCCTCTCAGGCAGTGTGGATCGGCGTGGGCGCCGTCGTCCTCATGGCCATGCGTCCGGCCCCTGTCGTGGCAGCCGAGCAGGCGGCGCCCGTCGCGTCCGCCCTCGACTAGGAGCGCGACCCAAGACTTCTTGGGTCGCGAAACGGACGCGAGCATGTGGCGTCGGTATCACGCGCCGCCGTCGTGCCGCGGCTGGCGAAGCCAGCGCGGCAAACTGACACGCGCTTCCCCCGTCTTGGCCTGCGGGCTTCGGGTCGTTGACGTGTCCGGCTCGTTTTGCCGCGCCGGCTTCGCCGGCCGCGGCATGACGGTCGCGTGCTCACGCGGCGCACATTCTCGCTTGGCGACCCAAGACGAAGTCTTGGGTCGGCCTCCTAGCGACCCGTGATGTAGTTCTGGAGCTGCTCGATGATGAACTGCTGCTCGTCGATGAGGGCCTTGACGACGTCGCCGATCGAGATCACGCCGATGAGCTTGCCCTGGTCCAGCACCGGCAGGTGCCGGACGTGCTTATCCGTCATCAGCGCCATGCAGTCCTCGATCGTCTGCTCGGGACGGACGTAGAGCACGTGGGAGCTCATGATGTCCTTGACGGGCGTCTCCTTGGAGGATTTGCCCTTGAGGATGACCTTCCGGGCGTAATCCCGCTCGGAGAAGATCCCCACCAGCGCTTCCTCTTCGACGACCAGCAAGGCCCCGACGTTCTTCTCGGCCATCACTTCAAGGGCCGCGAAGACGGGAGTCTCGGGGGAAACCGACAGGACCCCGGGGCCTTTCCCTCGCAAGAGCTGCCTGACCGTCTTCATGATCCCGACTCCTGTCGCTCAGAGCAGCGACTTCATCTCGCTGATGAGCTTGGTGAGGCTGGCCTTGGCGTCGCCGAAGAGCATCATGCACTTCTCGTTGTAGTATAGATCATTGTCGACGCCTGCGAAGCCCGGGCGCATGCTGCGCTTGAGCACGATGATGGACTTGGCGCGGTCGACCTCCAGGATGGGCATCCCGTAGAGGGGGCTCGACTTGTTGTTCTTGGCCGCGGGGTTGGTGACGTCGTTGGCGCCCACCACGAGCACGATGTCGGCCTCCGGGAAGTAGGGGTTGATCGCTTCCATCTCGTGAAGCATCTCGTAGGGGACGTTGGCCTCGGCCAGGAGCACGTTCATGTGGCCCGGCATGCGCCCGGCCACGGGATGGATGGCGTACTTCACGTCGACGCCGCGCTCCTTCAGGATGTTCCCCAGCTCGGCGACCGCGTGCTGCGCCTGCGCCACGGCCATGCCGTAGCCGGGCACGACGATCATGTTGCGCGCCGTCTCGAGGAGGACCGCCGTCTCCTCGGGCACGATGCTGCGCACGGTGCCTTTGGCCTCGGCGGCCGCGGCCGCCTCCTCCTCCGACACCTTGCCGAAGGCGCCGAAGAGCACGTTCATCGCCGAGCGGTTCATCGCCCGGCACATGAGCAGCGCGAGCAGGAACCCGGAGGTGCCGTCGAGCGACCCCGTGATGATCTGGATCTTGTTCATCAGGACGAAGCCCATCGCCGCATCGGCGAGGCCGCCGTAGGAGTTGAGCAACGCGATGACCACCGGCATGTCGGCCGCCCCGATCGGGATGACGAGCAGCAGGCCGAAGACGAACGCCATCGCCACCATCACGTAGAAGAACGGGGTGGCCGCGGCTGTGACGACCAGGTTCGCCCCGGACGCCACGATGATGGAGAGAAGGGTCAGGCTGATGATGTTCTGGCCCCGGTACGTGATCGGCCGTCCACGCAGCAGCTCCTGGAGCTTGGCCGCCGCGATGAGGCTGCCGGTGAACGTGAGCCCGCCGACGACGACCTCGAAGTCGAGCGCGGTCAGCGTCACCCGGTTGAGGGCGCCCTGGTAGCGGAAGTACTCGGAGACCCCGACCAGGCACGCCGCCAGCGCGCCCAGCGAGTGCGACAGGGCGGTGCGCTGGGGGACGGCGGTCATCGGGATGCGCAGGCCCATCGTGCCGCCCACCACCGCGCCGATCGCGAAGCCGACCGCGATCCACCGATAGGTCACGATGTGCGGGTGGAAGAGCGTGCCGACGACGGCCACGAACATCCCGAAGGCCGCGAGCGACATTCCCGAGCGCGCCCACCTGGGCGAGCTGAGGCCCTTCAGCCCCAGCACGAACATCGCGGCGGAGAGGATGTAGCAGTAGCGGAGCGCCTCCGGGGCGACACGCTCGTGGAGGTACTCCCCCATCGCCATCCCGGCCGGCTTCGTCACGTAGAGGACCGCCGCGACGCCCCCCACGACGGCCGCCACCGCCCCGAACGCCTGCAGCTCGACGGGACGCCGGGTTCCACGCGCCCGGTCCTCCGCCGTCTTGAACATCCGCAGCATGCGGTCCGTGATCAGGAACCCGCCGAAGGCGTTGGTGGACGAGCAGGTGACCGCGACGAAGCCGAGCAGCGTGCACACCCAGCCGTGGGGGACGTTGCTGTAGTCGCTGCCCGCCACCACCAGCGACCCGACCAGCGAGATCGCCGCGATGGCGTTGGTGGCCGACATGAGCGGCGTGTGCAGCAGCGGCGGGACGCGGGTGATGATGTGGTAGCCGAGGAACCCGGCCAGCATGAAGATGTAGAGGCCGACTTCCAGCTCGGTGGTCACGCCGTCTTCCTCGCCGCCACTCTTCCTCGCCGCCACCGTCGCCTTCACCGCGTCGTTCACGATCTCCCCGCCGTGCGTGACGCAGGCGCCCTTGATGACCTCGTCGTCGAAGTCGAGCGCCAGCGCGCCGTCCTTGACGAGCTCGCGGAGCAGCTCGGTCACGTTGCGGGCGTAGAGCTGGCTCGCGTGCACGGGCAGCGTGGCGGGCAGGTTGGTCGGGCCGTGGATGGTCACGCCGTGCGTGACGATCACCTTGTCGGGCTCGGTCAGCTCGCAGTTGCCGCCCGCTTCGGCGCCGAGGTCCACGATCACCGAGCCGGGCCGCATGCGCGCGACGGTCTCCGCGGTGACGAGGCGCGGCGCGGGCCGGCCGGGCACCAGCGCCGTCGTGATGACGACGTCGAAGTCCTTCGTCTTCTCGGCGAGCAGCTCCTGCTGCCGGCGGGCCGCGTCGGCGGACAGCGCCTTCGCGTAGCCGCCCTTGTCCTCCGCGTCGGCGATGCCGAGGTCGAGCTCGAGGAACTTCGCGCCGAGGCTTTCGACCTGCTCCTTCACCGCGGCCCGGACGTCGTACCCCCAGACCTGCGCGCCGAGCCGGCGTGCGGTCGCGATGGCCTGCAGCCCCGCGACGCCCGCGCCCATCACCAGCACCCGGGCGGCGAAGACGGTCCCCGCCGCCGTCATCATCATCGGGAAGAACCTCGGCAGCGACTCGGCCGCGATGAGGACCGCCTTGTAGCCGGCGATGTTGGCCTGCGACGACAGCGCGTCCATCTTCTGCGCGCGGCTGATGCGCGGGATGCCCTCCATGCCGAAGCTGGTGATCCGCCGAGCGGCGAGCCGCTGCACGAGCTGCGGACTCGTGAGCGCCTGCAGGAACGACACCAGCACGACGCCCTCGCGCAGCCGGTCCACCTCGGCGAGGGCCGGCTTCTGGACCTTCACCACGACGTCGGCCTGCCCGTAGAGGATGCCCGCGTCGGGAACGATCCGGGCGCCGGCGGAGTCGAAGGCCGCGTCGGAGTGAAACGCGCTCTCGCCGGCCCGGGTCTCGACGAGCACCTGCAGCCCGGCCTTGACCAGCGCGGCCGCCGCGTCGGGCGTGAGCGCGACGCGGCGCTCGCCCGGGACGATCTCTCTCGGGACCCCGACCCTCATGGAGCCTCGCGCATGGGTGGGCCGCGCTATAGCAAACGGCCGGCGCGTGGAGAAGGGTGCGGGCACGCCGGACGGAGGTGTGGGCGCGGATCAGCGGAGGGTCCCAGCCCCCGCTAGTTTGTAGAGGTTGGTTCTTGCTGTAGCGGACGAGGCGGATGTGCTGGACGCCGTGGGTCTGCTTGCTGACGCTGGCGTTCGTGTCCCGCACGAGGAGGAGCTGCGCTTCTCCGGCACCGTCGGAATCAACTCGACTCGGTCTCGGCGAAGGACGCCGTCGCGCGCTGGGAGCATTTTTTTCCTTGACACGCACCAGGGGGGTCGGCTAGGGGAGTGTCTGGTGAGTAGATGGTGATGTAAGAGGACGATTCTCCGAGGACGCGCGCTACGCGCCGCGAGCCGGGCGGCGGGCATGCGGTGGGGGCGGCGGGGGCTTCGTGGCGGGTGTCGCGAAGGCAGGGAGGCGGAGCATGCGACTCAGATCCGAGGTGCCGTGGGTCGTCATCCGAGAGGGCCTCGCCCGCGCCGTGACGAACCTACGGTGGCCGGAACGCTGGCTGGCGGGGGAAGTCACCATCTTCCACCTTGACGCGCCGTCGCGGCTTCGCCGCCGGTCGGCGGCCGCAGTTTCAGCGCTTTCGCGCCGGAGCGCAGCGGAGGGCGCCCGGACGCGCTGGCGATTCATGCCGCGACCGGTCTGGATACCCATACGCCCGGCGTTGGCGCGCCGCGAGATCCAGCCGGTCTGGGCGAGGCGGTGGCTGCTGAGGGAGGTCCCGGCAGCCGGCACGGAGAAGCTCGGCGCCGCAGCGTCCCGGACGGCTCAGCGGGCCAAAACCGCGTGTTCATCGCCGCGAGAGGGTCGTGGGGAGCCCCAGGCGCCGCGCGTGTCCAGGCGGCCGTGGGTAGACCTCCGCGCGATCCTGCGTCGCGCGGGCTTCGATCTGGTCTCCGTGGATGAGGTGGCAGAGGTCCGGCTGAAAGTGGCCGAGATGGAGCGGCGACTGGAAGCCATTTTAGGAGGCGCGGGCGGTCTAGCGGCTGCGGAGGGGTGAAGATGGCCGAGAACCTGGTGAGGATCCAGTTCGAGATGACGAGGCAGAAGGTCCGCGAGCTCGACCGCCTCATACGCGTGACCTCCATGCGCAGCCGGCGGGAGCTCTTCGACAACGCGCTGACCTTCTTCGAGTGGGGCGTGGCAGCAATAGTGCGCGGTAACTTGGTGGCTACAGTCGACGAGCACGCAGGCTGCTATCAGCCGATGCTGATGCCGGCGTTTGTCGCGGCACGTCGGTTCGCCGAGTCGCGACCCGGCAAGCTCAAGTGGGCGGCGGGTGGGGCTCCGGTACTCGCGAAGCGCGCCAGCAGAAACCGGCCATTCCAGCCGCGGGCCGGCGGTGCGGAGCCGGAGAAGCAGCTGGAACCGCCCGCGCACACCGCCGGGGGCTCGCCCGGGGCAAAGGCCACCGATTAGGAAGCCGCCGAGCGCGTGGCCCCGCGGGCGGCCGGTCGCTCGGGATCGAAGGAGGTATCCATGAGATCAACGTCATCCGCCAGCTCCTCGATGGCCTGAGGCCAGGCGGGGGGGCGTGGCCTCCGGGGCACGCCTTCATGCCGGACACGCGCCGAAGGCACCCCACGGCCACGATCGCCCGCCGGGGACTGAAACGCGTGCCGTATAATCGAGTGGGTGAACCCAGACGTTGGATATCTTGAGCCGCGGGGGTCAGGGCCGCTCGCGTCGAGGGCGACGTGGGGTCGGTGGGCCTCGGCAACGGGTGCCGTGATGGAGCTGTCCAAGCGGTTCTTCATCGGGCTCGACGAGGACGGGCAGTACGACGTCCTCGCAACGGTCCTCGACCGCCTCGCAGAGGAGAGGCCGCTGCTGGCGCTGATCTTCCTGTGGGTGGAGTACGAGGATCGGCCGCTCGCATGGGTCGCGAGGCGCGTCGGAGCCTCGCGGAGCGCGATCTCCAGGGCCAACAAGCGTGCGGCCGAGCTCCTCTTCCAGATGGTCGAGGACGAGCTCGACGCGCGGGGGGTGCTGTGCGTGGGATCCGGCACGAGGGGAAAGTCATGAAGGACTCACCTACGAAGGCCGCCCTCAAGCGGGCGATGTCGCGGCTCGAGCAGTCACCCTCGAGCCTGGGCGAGCTGAAGGCGCTGGAAGGGACCCTGAAGGAGGTCGCGCGATCTCGGACGAAGGAAGCCGCTCCCGAAACGCTGCTCCGTGCAGTCAGGGCGCTTGCCCTCGGGGGCGCGGGGATCGGACGGGGCATCTGGCGCATGTCCTCGCAGACCTGGGTCGACCTGGCCGTGAAGTTCATCAACGCGCGGCTCTACGCTCCTGCCCTACTCGCCTGCGAGGCCGCCATGTACGCCGACGCGGACTGCGCCGAGGCGTGGTTCAACAAGGCAGTCGTCCTCACGCGGTGGAGGCTCCACGCGCAGGCCCTGGCAGCCTATCGCGAGGCGCGGCGCCTGAGGCCCGATCATCCCGAGATCCCGTTCAACATGGGTGGCATCCTGTGCCGGCTCGGGCGCCACGAGGAGGCGCTCGCGGCCTACGATGAGGCGATCAGGTGCAGCGGGTCACCGCGCCTGAGGCCGGCGCTCGGCGACGGTCTTCTCGAGCGCGCGGAACGCCGGCGACCGGAATGCGCCGAGGCCTGGTTCAACAAGGGGGTCGTGCTCGCGATGCTGGGGCGATTTGACGAAGCAGCGGTGGCCTACAAGGAGGCGCTGCGCCTGAAGCCCGATTTCCCCAAAGCGAGGGCCAACCTCAAGGCCTCGCGGAAGGGGGAGCAGGCGGTACCCCTCCGGGTCGTAAGCGGCCGCGACATTGCGTAGCGCCCCTCCCGAGGAACCAACAGGACGGCTCGACCCCATGGAGACCAGCGCGGACAACCATGATGCGGCGGCGCGCGTCGCAGCTCTGAGGCCGATACGACGGCCCGCGCCGCGCCGCCGTGGAGCCACCCGAGCGCAGTCGAGGAGTCTGGCGCGCTCGGGCAAAACCGGCGGGTTCTTGGGCGCCCCCGGCCTGCGATTCATTCCCGCCGTCGAGGTCGGCGGCACCCGGGAGTTCCTGCTCCAGGCAGACGACGTGGTATTCGTCTTTCTTGGCAGCCCGCGGGCGATCGCGCACATCTTCCAGGCCGCCTGGGCCGAAAGGCTGGTCCTGAAGCCGGGGCTGCTGTACCTGCGAACGTCCTGGGGTCTCTTCTGGACGCGAGACTTCCGCGCGCTGCGCGGCTTCAAGCGGTGGCTGAGCGATCCCCACTTTCTCTCCGCCAACGGCGAGATCCTCGTCAACCTGCGCCACGCTTGCTGCCTCGACCGCCGGGGCCGCGTCCGCCTCCTCGGCGTCGTCATCGGCCACGACGCCCGAGGGCCCGTGCTCGAGCACATCGGTTTCAGCCGGCGCGGGTACGCGGCATTCCGCCGGTGGCTCGTGCCGCGGCGCCGGCGTCCGCCGCCACCGGCGCCGAGGCCGTTCGCTGGCCCGTAGCGACCGGCTTCTGCGACGAACGTTCACTCCCGCGTCCGGACGTGAGTGATTGAGGCCAAGGAGGTATCCCATGAAAAGCCTCATGCACGTGTTGGGAAGCAGAGGGGACACCGAGACACGGTGGGACCCGCAGGATGCGGGGTCGGTGAGCAGAGCCCGGGAGGTCTTCGAAGGCTATCGGCAGGAAGGTTACCTCACCTTCTCCGTGTCGGAGCCGGGCGCGGAGGCCGACCATGTCCGGGACTTCGACCCGGCGGCCCACGAGATCATCGTCACCCGGCCGCTCAGGGGCGGCTAGAGGCGCGATGGAGATGGTCGACCTCGTTCGCCTCATCCTGGGGGCCCCGCCGAGGCGGGTTCGAGCCCGCGAGCAACCGTCCCGGTCCCTCTCCCCGGCCGAGAGGCGCGCGGAGAAGCTCCTGATGCGCTGCCTCACGGCGGAGCAACGGGAGAGCTACCGGAACCACGGCCGGTTCCAGGTGAACGGGCGGGACGGGAGCCGCTGGACGATCGACGCAGGCGCGGGTACCAGAAACGTCACCTGCGTCAACGCGTCCGGAGCGCGCGTCTACTGCACCTACCTCCCGGACGCTCCGCGCGCCGACACGCTGCTCGTGCAGAAGCTCTGCATCGAGGCAACCGGCGGGCGCGGCCTTCCCCGGACGGAGAGCGGCGCCCTTCACGACGGGCACCTGCTGGAGAGATAGGGCGGGCGCGCTTTTCACTTGACGGCCGCCGCCGCGCTGGCGTAGCTGCGCGCCCAGGTGGCGCACGCGAGGCTCCTGCTGGCAGCGATTCTCGTGCTGCCCCGACTCGTCCTCGCGTGCGAGCCGGCGCCGGCGGCGGCCTCGCCCTTCGACGGCCTCTGCGGCGTCCTCTCCGGTACCTGCACGCGCGCGCCCCACGTCGCCGTGCTGTCCGCCTTCCCGGCCGAACAGCGCATGCTGCGCGCTGCCGCCGCGGTCACCGAGCGCGTCGAGATCGACGGGCGGCCCGTCCTCCTCGGACGGCTCGCCGGCCAGCCGGTCGCCCTCACGCTCACCGGCATCGGCCTCGTGAACGCGGCGGCAGCCACCGAGGCTCTCGTCGCTCACCTCGACCTGTCGGCGATCGTGTTCTCGGGCGTCGCGGGAAGTCCGTTCCGGATCGGGGACGTGATCGTGCCGGCGACATGGACCGATGCCGCGAGTCGTTCGTTCGCAGTCGATCCGGGCCTCCTCGCGGAGGCAGAGACGGTCGCGGCGAGCGCTCCGGCGCTCGAGCGCTGCACGCCCGTGCCGCCCAACCCGCCCAGTGCGGAAGTCTGCCTTCCCCACGTTCCCGGCGTAATCGTGGGGGGCAGCGGCCAGAGCAGTGACCCGTTCGGCGGCAAATCGCTGCCCTGCCAGCCGGGGGGAGGAGAGATCTTCGGCTGCGACACGGAGGCCCTCGCCACGGCGCGGGAGGAGAGCGCCCCCGTCGCGATCGACGAGGAGAGCGCGGCCGTGGCGGCGGTGGCGTCCGCGCACGGCGTGCCCTTTCTCATCGTGCGCGGCGTCTCCGACGGCGCCGGCGACCCGCTCGGGCTGCCGGGCTTCCCGGCGCAGTTCTTCGCCTACTACCGTCTGGCGGCCGACAACGCGGCAACGGTCGTCATGCGGTTACTCGAGACGCTGCCCACGTCGGGGACCAGCAGTGGTCCCGTTCGCGCGGGTCCCGCCTCGGCTTGCGCCTTCGAGCGTGCAGCGGCGCCGGCGTGCCAGGGCGTGTCGGCGCCCCGCCGCGTCGGGCAGCTCGTCTCCCGGGCCTGCGCGCTGCGGGCGCGGGCCGCCGACATGCAGGCCGATCGGCTTGCACGTTCGCTTCCGGCACGCGGCGGCACTCGTCAGGCACCGCGGGCTCCCTTCCTGCTGCGCCGCTGCCCTGGCCGCGCGCCTTCGTGCGGCGGCGGCAGCCGTCTCGGCCGGGAAATAGACGGCTACTTCACCTTGGGCAAGCCGGCGACGATGCGCCGGTACTCCTCCTCCGTGAAGGCGCGCGAGGTCTCGATGCGAACGTTGCCCTTCGCGCCGAGCGCGAGCGACAGCTTCACCGCCGTCTCGTCGTCCGGTGCCTCCGCGAGCACGACCGCGTCGTACTTCCCGGTCACGAGGTAGAACTCCCTGAGCTTCGCACCGGCGCTGCGGTACGCCTCCTTGGCCGCATCGAGCCGGGCGGGCCCCTCCTTGATCCCCTCGATCCCCTTCTGCGTGAACCGGAGCAGCGTCAAATAGGTCGGCATCGAACTACCTCCCTTCGTGGGTGTTTTCAGGCGCGGGCGTGACGTACGACGCGATCGGCCGATGGCTCACGGCGTCCCCCGATATACCAGCGTCTGCACCGACTCAGCGTCCCGCGTGAACTCGGCCCGGCATTATCCGCATACGAGGAGGCGGTCGCTGGCGAGCGCGTAGCCGGCGCCGAAGGCCATCGCCTCAAGGGCGCACGCATCGCACCAAGAGTGGAAGACCACTCGCTCGTCCGGGTCAATGCCGAGGGCGCGACGAAAGCCGGTAGATCGGGACGGTTCTTCCGGCGAGCGTGCGAACCGAAAGCGAGGACCGAACCGTCAGCGATCCCGGTGCGGCTCGCGAGGCGGTCGGAGGTGACCGAGTCGCGCAGAGCGCCCACACCGCCTTGGCGCGGTCGTCGATGTGCGCGGGTAGTCCCCAGGACGAGACGGCTGGGCGTCCGGTATTCCGGACAGGACCGCCCGTCTTATCACGCTCGCTCGACGGCACGCCGATTGCGTAAGCTAGTCCGCATGACAAGCTTGTTGGGCTCCTTGTTCAACAGCAATCCGAGGCGGCGGCCCCGCCATCGTCGCCGTCGCCGCCCCTTGTTGATTCGGCTGCTTAGCGACCCGGGCCGGGTCGTCATCGTCGGTCGCTGCTCCGCCTGCGGCCTGGCGTTTGGCGCACGGCGCGGCCAGCGGCGCCAGGTCGCGCACGTGCTGGGTGTCCACGAGGAGATCTGTCCCGGCGGTGACCGCGCCGGAGAAGTGGTTTTCCCGCTCGGGCGTTGACGGCACCCGCGGACGCGGCTCGGCGCAGCCGTTGGCTTCCATGCGGCTTCGCCGCGAGCCGCGCGCCGGGACTCGGGGTGTCCTACCGGGCGGACGTCGCGTCCGCCGGAGTGGACAGTGCCCTCGAGCTGCCGAATCGTCAGCCGAGACTCACGGCAGACCTACGGCATGTGCCGGTCCTGCTTGCTGGCGCGCGACGTCCGCGCTACAACACCAACCTTCGGCGCGTCGACGCCCGTAGCTGCTTTGCCGGGAGAAGTCTCGCGCGGAGCCTATCGGGCGAGAGAGCACGCGGCCGACGGCGTCGTCTTCGTGGCAGCCGTTCCTGCGGGGCGTGGAGTCCTGCGCGGCGCACGGTGACGGCAGCGAATCGCGAGGATCAGCGCGTGGGGCTCGACATCGACGACTTCGGCAGCGACGTGGGGGCCGGCGAGGCTCGGCGCCGACGTCTGCCGTCCTGGGTGGCACGCAAGACGCGCCGCGGCGCGAAGCGGTGGGTGCGCGCCGGCGCCGGCCGCTACCAGGCGGCGCGGCACGCGCTCGCGCGAGCTGCGGCCGGGGCTCTACACGCTCGTGCGAAATCACATGGGGGAAATCATCTTCGAGCGCCGCGACGTTCGTGTGGACGCGCTCATTCGCCTGCCGGGAGCCGTTGCCGACGTCGTGCTGCGCGAGGTCGAGCGGTTCTGGACGCTCGCCCCCGACTTCGCCGCGCACGGCTTTCTCCACCGGCGGGGCTACCTCCTCTACGGTCCGCACGGCTGCGGGAAGACGTCGATCGTGCAGCAGATCGTCCACGACGCCGTTGCGCGCGGCGGCGTGGTGTTCGTCTGCGGCGCGCCCGCCCTGCTCACCCGCGGCCTTGCCACGTTCCGGCGGATCGAGCCGGCCCGGCCCGCGGTGTGCGTCTTCGAGGACATCGACGCGATCGTCCAGGCGCACGGCGAGGACGAGCTGCTCGCGCTCCTCGACGGCGAGGCCCGCATCGATCATGTCCTGAACGTCGCGACGACGAACTACCCCGAGCGGCTCGACCAGCGCTTTGTCGCCCGCCCCCGTCGGTTCGACCGCGTGCTGCGAATCGAGCCGCCGGACGGGGCGGCCCGACGCGCTTACCTGGCTGCGAAGCTCGGAGCCGACGATGCCGACGTCGAGCACTGGGCGGAAGCGACGGATGGCCTCTCGCTCGCAGCGCTGGCGGAGGCGGTGATCAGTGTCCGCTGCCTCGGGCGGGGGCTCGAGGAGACCGTCGACCTGCTGCGCCGCATGAGCCGGGGCCGCGCGTCGAGCCGAGAGGGCGTTCCGGGGGCCGGGTTCAAGGCGAGCGCGGGCGGCTGAGCCAGGGCGGAAGCGGAGAAGGAGGAGACGCCACGGCGAAGAAGACGCGAGACGAGGGGAACCCGCTCGAGGGCTACGATGGACATCTCGGCACCGAGTGGCCCGAATGGGCGCGCTGGGTCTACCACCTCGCGAGCATCGTACAGTCCAACCTCGTGTTCGTCGCCGCGGCGCGAGGGGCCCGTTTCTGTTCTCTAGCCCGGCGCCTGCGGTTCCTGCTCGATCAGACGCAGCACAGCGGTCGCGTCCAATCGTCGGCGGAACAGGATGATGCGTGACGAACTCGGCAAAGCCGTGTCCGCACAGTTCCGGCTCTCGTCGATGCAGAGAACGAGGTTGCTCAGCCCTGCGACCCGGAGCAGCGCAAGCTTGCGCTCCACGTAGTCGCGCGTCCAGAAGCCGACGATCTCGACGAGCCAGCGCCGTCCGTCGCCGCGGTGCCGTAAGGCGAAGTCCGGGAAGATCAGCGTGGCGCCGGCCTGCACCGGCTCGGGCTCGCGGACGACGTCCCAGTCGGGCGCGACCCGGCCGAAGTCTCGCGCGAAGCGCTCCTCGAGCTTGCTGTCGTAGAGACGCGGCGCCTTCCCCGGAAAGATCGGATCGCCCGAAGCGAGCCGCAGGGTCAGCTGCTGCCCCCTCACGGCGCAGTCTGCCTGCAGGCGGAAACGATGGCACCATGCGAGCGGGGGCAGTATCTCGCTGAGCGCGCGACCGTAGACCAACGTTCGCCGGAAGAGCGCGTATGGGCCCGATATCTCGAGAGCAGCTCGGCGCTCCCCTTCACGAGGCAAGATGGCGCAGATGAGCCCCCGCAGCTTCGCGTGGCGGACCACCGCGCGTGCGTTTCCTTCCATGTCGATCAGCACCGCCGTCGAGCGGAACAGGAGCCCCTGCCCAATCGCCAGATTCGTGCGGAGCGCCAGCTCACCCGGGGAGAGTACTTCGGCGGGGGCAGCTACGAGACGCTCCCCGGGCAGGTCGGCGAACAGTGCTTCCGTCAACTCGGTCACAGTCACGCCCAATGTCCCAGCCACCGAGGCCACCACGGCCGCGCGCTCCGCGTACGCCCGGGCTGCCTCGCCGAAGACCGCCGCCCGCACGCGGCGCGGAGGGATGGTGGCGATGCGGCGGGTACCCCAGTGGCGCGCGAGGACGTGAATCGCGATCCTGCGCTTGGCCGGTGGGCTCGCGCAGGGCAGTGGCGCGCGAAGCCGTTCGTCCAGCTCACGCTGGCGGCGGCCCACGAATCGCCCATACTCCTCGAGCAAGACGCGAAGCCACGGATGGTCGTGCTCCCCGAGGAAGTGCGGGAGCACTACGTTGCCGTGGATGCTACACGGCAGCAGCGCCTCGGGGAGCAAGCCCTGCCCGCCTCCGACGGGCCAGCCGGACTTCGGTCGTCTTGCGACTCACGAGCTCGTACACGAGCGCGCGCTTTCCTTCGCGCGGCCGCAGCAGGCGGCCGACGCGCTGCACGTGCTCGCGCTGGCCGAGCGCGCCGCCCACGATGATCGCGACGTCGGCGTCGGGCACGTCGATCCCTTCGTTCAGCACCCGTGCCGAGACGAGGGCCCGCAGCGCTCCCTCGCGGAATCGAGCGAGCACTTCCTCGCGCTCCTTGCGGCCGATGTCGCAGGTGAAGGGCATGATCAGGTGCTCTCGGGCGACGGCGTACGCACTCTCGTTGTCGGCGGTGAACACGAGCACTCGCGCTTCATGGAAATGACGACGGAGCAGCACGCGGAGCATCTCGCGCTTGGCCTCCGTGAAGGCAGTGAGCCTGCGCGCACGACGGAAGGCCTCCAGCGCACGCCGCCCTTCGACCGTCCGTGCCGCCGCCCGCGCGAAATCCTCCCAGCTCGCACCGGGTGCCACGCGCCGGAACTGCGCATGCACGGTCCGGAACGTCGTCATCCAGCCCTCGTACGCTTGCCGCTCGGCAGCCGTCAGGTCGAGGTGCAGCGTGATGATGTCGAAGCTGGAGAGGAAGCTCCCGGCGAGGTCACCGATCGTGAGCTCGTAGGCGATCGGGCCGACGAGCTCGACCAGCCGCTCCGCGACCGCCGCGTCGCGCGGGGGGGTCGCCGTGAGTCCCAGCCGGGCGGCTGCGATCGACATCTCGAGGGCCTCGTCGCGCAGGCCACAGCCAAAGTGGTGCGCCTCGTCGATCACGAGGAGATCGAAGCGGTTGCCGAGCCGGTCCATGTGCCGGTAGGCACTCTCGAAGGTGGCGACGGTCAGCGCGGCGAGCTCGTGAGCGCCATCGCCGTAGCAGCCGATGGGACCCGCATAGGTGCGGCCGATGTGATGGAGCCACTGCGCGAGCAGGATCCGCGTCGGGACGAGGCACAGCGCGCTCGACCCGGCACGTGCCATCGCTGCGAGCGCGAGGCGGGTCTTGCCGCTCCCGGTCGGCAGGACGACGGTCGCTCGGCGCTGCGCCAGCTCCCAGGCCCACAGCGCCGCCTCCTGGTACGGCCGCAGCTCGATCGGGGACCAGGAGCCCAACGGCGGCTGCGGGAGCCGGACGTCGTCCGAGAACGGCAGACCCCGTCGCGTCAGCTCGCGGCGAAGAGCCTCGTGGCGGTACGCGGGTGTCCGGTAGGCTTGGACGCGTGGGTCCCAGAGGACCCCCGGGATGGCCGAGGGGTCGAAGCCGGGATCGAGGTCGCGCAGGAGGATCGTACCGCGGTCGAAGAGGAGGAGCACGGACGGGAGGCGAGCAACAGGCATGCCGTCGGGGCGATGGTGATTCGCGTCGTGGTGTTACGCTGCTGGCCGGTGCCGGCCGTCAGATGCAACGACGTGCAACGCGTTGTCACTACTGGGGAGCACGGCAGTGCCCAGCCCGAGGGCCCGGCACCTGCCTGCTCGTCATCCTCCGGATCCACGCAACCCTCCTCGCCCACGTCGAGCACCGAGATCCTCGAGGATGTGGTCAGCGGCCTTGCTGACGCGGTGGCGAGCATGAATCGCAGCGACCGTACCGCCGACGAGAATGGTCCCCGGCACCAGCCTTTGCAGGTGCGTTCGGCTGCGAGCAGCCGCTCCCCGTCCGGAAGTTGCTCCCGTCCATGCGGTGATTGGACGAGGCGATGGACGCGATCCG